>JBFIZG010000575.1:0-2109 GCA_041604955.1 Gemmatimonadales bacterium
CCTCCGGATCTCGGAGGTGCCTTTCTTTTGGTGCGCGAGCGCACGTGATATGGTCGGAAGCGCGATCGCGGCTTGCGTGGCCGTCGTCACGTCTGGGAGTGGCGACGCTGGCGTCCGGGCTGGTGACCGGCGTGAGGAATGCGGGCAGTCCGTCAGCACCATGCTGTTCACCCGCGTCCAGGACGCGTCCCCGAGAAGCTCCTGCTTCCGGCATCCAATCGCCTCGCGACGACTCTAGCATCGCGGGTATTCAGGTGTACGTTAGTAGGATCTGTCAGCGCCTCCCGCAGTCGACCCCTGACCCTGACCGAATCGGACGCGATGCGGCGGAGCAGCAGGTGCGTTGCAGCGACAGTGGCAGTCTTGGTCGGCGTCACCCTCCAGGGGTGCGGCGGCGATACCACGGCTCCGCCCCCACCTCCTTCAGCCCCGACGGTCACGTCGGTGTCGGTGACCCCAGCCACGCACACCTTCGTTGCCCTCAATAAGACGGTGCAGCTGAGCGCAAGCGCGCGGGATGCGGGCGGAAGCACCATCTCGGGCAAATCGTTCACCTGGTCCTCATCTGATCAAGCGATCGCCACCGTCAGCGCGTCGGGGCTCGTCACCGGCGTCAACAACGGACCCGCCACGATTACGGCCACGACCGACGGCGTGAGTGGAACCGCAATGATCGACGTCGGACAACCGGTGTCATCGAACGGTGGCAACGTGTCCTCGGCCGACGACGGCGCCACACTCGCGTTCCCGCAGGGCGCGGTGAATCAGCCGACGCACATCACGATTGGCGATGCGAGCGGCTTTCCACCTGACCCCGGCGTCGTGCCAGGCACGGTCTACGAGATAGGCCCGAGTAACACCCAGTTTGGAGTTCCGGTTGATCTCACGATTCAGTACGACCCGGCGAACCTACTTGCCGGTGTGAGCGAAACGGACCTCGGTCTGTCCAAGGTGGTCGACGGAAACTGGGAGGCGGTATCCGGGAGTAGCGTGAACGCCGCCGACAACACGGTCACCGCCTCCATCTCGAGTCTGAGCGTGTGGGGGCTTAGGGTTGCGTTGGTCGTACCATCAGCGGCCAACGACAACTATTCCACGCAGCCGAACATGACGCTCACCATCCCGGGCTCGGAAGGTCTCCTTGGCAACGACGGCCTGGGTCTCCCCGACGCCACGTTCACGTCGTTCGGCGGCGGCTCGCTTGGCGGAGGTGTCACGGACAACCAACCGGGTAGCTCCGTCGCCTTCGCTGGCGGCACGCTCACGGTGAACGCCGACGGTGGCCTCACCTTAGAGACGCCAACGCAGGCGGGTACGTTCACGTTTATGTACCGCATTGCCAATGCGGCGGGCTCGAGCGACGCCACCGTCACCATCGCCGTGGAAGCGCCGCAAGGTAGTCCGGACACATATGAAAACCTCGGCAACATGGCCATTTCGGTGCCCGCGTCTCGCGGTGTCCTCTCGAACGATCCGGCCGGATCCGTAGTGGCGGAGGTGCAGGGCTCGGCCGCCAACGTAGGCGCGGTGGTAGCAACCGATCAGGGCGGTCTACTTCACGTGGAGTCCGATGGAGGCTTTACCTACGTGACACCGGTGGGTTTCACGGGGGATGACACGTTTACGTATTCGCTGGCGGAGGGTGGTCCACCGACCACGGTGACGATTGCGATTACCGACCGAGTGTGGTTTCTCGACGAGATCATCACCGGGAGTCGGAATGAGGGAACCCAACGTGATCCGTTCACGAGCGCCGAGGCCTTTGGGGCGGTGAACGGAAGGGGTGGCCCGCGAGACCCCACGGCGGGCGACAAGATATACATGCGACGCGGCAACTACGGCAGTCTGACGCTGTTAGACAATCAGTTTTTGGTTGGAGAGGGCGCGGCGAAGTCGTTCGAGGAGCTCACCGGGATTGTTCTTCCGCCGTTCACGGAGTCCCCACCCACAGGCGGACCCAGGCCCGTCATCTCCAACATCAACACCAGCGGCAATACGAATGGGATTACGCTGGCGTCAAACAACCGCATCTTCGGGATCAACGTAGGTGACACGCCAAACGGCATTGCCATTACCGACAACGGTTCGTCCCCGAGTGTGTTCACCATC
>JBFIZG010000576.1:0-2104 GCA_041604955.1 Gemmatimonadales bacterium
CCATTCGGGAGCATCGGCTGACATCACAGGATTCGTTCAAGAAGCGAGGGCATCAAGTGCGGCGTCATGTAGCAACCCGTTCGACGTCACGAAACTTCCGCCATAGATCGTCCGCTTGCCGTCGAAGGACGTCGCGCGCCCGCCGGCTTCCTCCACGATCAGCAAAATGGGCGCTACGTCCCAAGGGTTCACTCCCGGGTCGAACGCGAATTCACCACCCCCCTCCGCCACGAGCATATGCTGATAGAAATCACCATACCCACGACTTCGTTCGACGCGGTGGAGGATCGTCGAGAACCCCGGTGGCGGATGCGGCTCACTCGTCCCACCCAGGTCTCCGTGAAACAGCTGGGCCTCCTCAACCGCCGACACGGAGGACACCCGGAGCCGTCGCGATCCGCTATACGCTCCGCGACCGCGCGCCGCGCGCCCACGCACGCCGAGACCGGGCGCGCTCACGACCCCCGCAACGATGTCGCCATCTTCCTCCACGGCGAGGAGGGTGGCGAAGATGGGAACCCCGCGCACGAAGCTCCGCGTCCCGTCGATCGGGTCGATGATCAAGCGAGCGCCGTCGTCACCCGGGGTGTCGCCCTCTTCCTCACCATACACGCCAAGTCCGGGGTGACGCTTTCGAACGACTTGGCGAGCCACTTGTTCTATGGCGCGATCCGCCTCCGAGACCGGACTGCCATCTGACTTCGCAGCGACGGCCAGGTCGCGAGCCTGAAAGAATCGCAGGGAGATATCATCTGCGAGGTCGGCGATCTCGTCGATCAGCCGGAGCCACGGAGTCGAGAATTCCATGTTCAAATTTCGGTGGACCGCATGTCGAAACGCGATAAATTGCACACCATGATTGACGCGAAGATGCCCCCCACCAGCGAGATGTACAAGGCTTTTATCGGTCGTGACAGCGGATACGACGGCGTGTTCTATACGGCCGTCCGGACGACCGGCATCTTTTGCCGGCCGAGCTGCCCGGCGAAGAAGCCGAATCGGAAGAACGTCGAGTTCTTTCACACGGTCCCTGACGCGGTCGATGCCGGCTACCGTCCGTGCAAGCGATGCCGACCGGCCGACCTCAACGGAAATGCGCCGCCGTGGATCGAGAAGCTCATCGAGGCCGTCGAGCGGGAGCCCGGGCGACGGTGGACCGACAACGACCTCCGCGAGATGTCCATCGATCCGAGCCGGGTCCGGCGCTGGTTCCACCACCATCACGGCATGACGTTCCACGCGTATCAGCGCGCCCGGCGTCTTGGCCTCGCCTTGGCGCAGATACGGCAGGGTGCCGCCGTCACCGGCACGGCCTACGACCACGGTTACGAGTCGCTCAGCGGATTCCGTGAAGCGTTCGGACGGGTGTTTGGCGCGCCCCCGGGACAGCGGCGGAATGCCGCCAGAATGACGATCGCACGGATACTCACACCGCTCGGTCCGATGGTGGCAGGGGCGACCGATGACGGCATCTGTTTGCTCGAATTCGCCGACCGGCAAACCCTAGAATCCCAGCTCCGACGGCTCAAGACGCACCTCGATTGCGTCGTCGCCCCCGGCGACAGCAGCCATATCTCCACGCTCGAAGACGAGTTGACGCGGTACTTCGGCGGCACGCTACGCCATTTCACGGTTCCGGTCGTTGCGCCGGGAACCGACTTTCAGCAAGCCGCCTGGAGTGCGTTGCGTGCCATTCCGTACGGAGAGACCCGCACGTATGAAGAGCAGGCGCGAAGTGTGGGTCGACCGGCTGCCGTGCGGGCGGTGGGGCGAGCCAACGGCGACAATCGGATCGCCATCGTGATTCCATGCCACCGCGTCATTCGTGGGGATGGAACGCTGAGCGGATACGGCGGCGGCGTCTGGCGCAAGAAGTTCCTCATCGATCTGGAACGCGCCAACGTTTAGGCCGGCTATTCCGGCCGGACGAAATACCCCGCAACGCGCCAGACACCGTCCGGATCGCGCATCGGGACCAACGTTTCGACCACGGTACGGTCTTCGGATACCGCCGTTCTGTATTGCAGAATGAAGTACTCGCCGGGTTGAGCGTTTGGTAGTTCCTCGGTATAGCGAGCGAGAAAGAGCACACGTGCTCCGAACG
>JBFIZG010000577.1:0-2095 GCA_041604955.1 Gemmatimonadales bacterium
AACGTTCCGTTCGTCGAGATACTGGACTGCGCCGGACGCTGCATCCAGACCAAACGCACTGCCCCCCGACAGCACAACCGCGTTGACACGTTGCACCGAATTCACCGGATCGAGAAGATCTGTTTCTCGGGTGCCGGGAGCCCCACCGCGCACGTCCACGCCTCCAACCGCGCCGTTCCTGGCCAGGATGACGGTACAGCCGGTAGGCCGTGCCGTCAGCGTGAAGTGGCCGACCTCGATGCCCGTCACTGCCGTCAAACTCCCGCCGTCGGTTCGGCCGGGGTCCTGTGTCACCGCTGGCTGCGGCATCACACCCGCACATCCAAGCACCGAGGTAACACAGATTAGGATTCGCGCCTTCATCCTCACTCCTTCGTCGATCAGGTCACCTGTCTCGGTACCGGCGGCAATTAAGTTACTGCATCCACCCAGCGGTTGCGCAGACCGAGGGCGTCGCCGATGTTTGCGGCGGACGGATGGACGGAAAGACGGATGGGCGGTTAGGCGGTTTGACGGGGAGACGGATGGTCGGATAGGCGGCGAGGCGATCGGGCGGTAAGGGCTGTAAAGGGCGGTAAGGGCGGTAAGGGCGGTAAGGGCGGTCGAGGAGATGTAATGGCGAGAATCCAGCAAGGGCTGATCACATTGACCGGGCTCGTCGCGCTGTCGTGTTCCCGCGCGCCGGCGCCGGTTCCGGAACCACCGGTTCCCACGCCGCGCGCACCGCTACCCGAGGTCGTAGTACCGGCCCCACCGACACTCCCCCTGGTGGAGCTCGCCGCCGACACCTTGCGACAGGTGACGGTGGATCGAGAGTCGGGCCAATACCTCGGGCACCCGACCCCCGTTTTGATCGACGACACCACGATCATTGCCGTATACCCCAAGGGACATGGACGGGGCGCCATCGTCATGAGGAAGAGCTTCGACGGTGGGCTCACGTGGAGCGAGCGACTCGAGGTGCCGGAAAACTGGGAGACGTCGCAGGAGGCACCGACGATCTACCGTGTCACCGATCGCGATGGCTTCGATCGCTTGCTCCTGTTTTCCGGGCTCTATCCGATCCGTATGGCTGTGTCGGAAGACAGCGGCGTGACATGGACGCGTCTCGAATCGATCGGGCTGTATGGTGGTATCGTTGCGATGGCCTCACTCGAGCGTCTCCGAAACGGCGACCACATGGCATTGTTTCACGATGACGGACGCTTCTTCCGTGGCACCGACCGGCGCACGATGTTTCGGGTATACAAGACTATCTCACAAGACGGCGGGCTCACGTGGGGCGAGCCTCAGGTCATCGCCCAGCAATCTGACGTGGATCTCGCTGAACCGGGCTTGATCCGGTCTCCCGACGGCCGGCAACTTGCCGTTTTGCTGCGCGAGAACAGCCGAGCGCGCAACTCGTTCGTCATCTTTTCCGACGACGAAGGCAAGACGTGGTCGGAGCCGCGTGAGCTGCCGCCGTCCCTCACGGGCGACCGGCACGTCGGCCGATACGCGCCGGACGGACGACTCTTCATCACGTTTCGCGACCAGGCACGCGGGAGCACGACGAAAGGCGACTGGGTTGGCTGGGTCGGAGCGTATGCGGATATCGTCGGCGGTCATGATGGACAGTACCGCGTGCGGTTGATGGACAACCGGCATCCTTGGGACGGCGCGTACTCCGGACTGGAACTCCTGGAAGACGGTACATTCGTCGCTACCACATACGGCCATTGGGTCGAGGGCGAGGAACCTTTTATCGTGAGCGTGCGGTTTACGATGGCCGAGATCGACGCGAGAGTGGGAGCGGCGCGTCGAGCAAACCAGAAAGATCTTCCCCGATGACACGATCCATCCCATCAGCACTGTTCGCGAGTTTCCTGTTGACCGCATTCGGATGCACCACGCAATCCGAAATGGACCTCTTACTAGTGAACGGCAGCGTGTTGGACGGTGCCGGCAATCCGTGGGTCAAGCGGGACGTGGGTGTGAGCGGCGAGCGCATCGAGTTTGTCGGCCTAGCGGGCGATGCCGGAGTCACGGCGCGCGACACACTCGACGTGACGGGGCTCGTGGTCACCCCGGGGTTCTGGGACATGCACAGTCACGC
>JBFIZG010000578.1:0-2079 GCA_041604955.1 Gemmatimonadales bacterium
CCCCTCCCGGCGCGTAGCGTGACTGCGTGAGCGGAAGCTGAGGCTCACGGCGCCGCTGAGCATCCACGGAGACGAGGAAGAACGCCTTATCGCGGACGAGCGGCCCACTGAGTCGACCGGCAAACTGCTGCACCTCGTAGTCGGTCGTGATCTCGGGATCGGTCGGGTCATTGATGAATGGGCTCGCGGTGAGTTTGTCATCACGGAAATTGGCGTACACGCTCCCCTCGAACGTATTGGTACCACCACGGGTCACTACGTTCACGATGCCGCCTGAAAACTGCCCATACTCTACGTCAAACCCGTTCGTAATGATTTGGAGTTCGCGTATCGACTCGAGCGAAAACACAAACGGGATCCTCGACCCTCCGCGATTCTCGCCGAAAAACGAGTTGTTCGCATCGACTCCGTCGATCTGGATACTGGTCTGGGAAGCCCGCTGGCCGCCGATAGCGAATTGGCCGCCCGTCGTCTCTCCCGGGTCCGGCGCGACCAGGCCTGACAATTGGACGAAATCCACGAAGTCCCGGCCCAACGATGGTAACTGCTCAATCTCCTGGGTTCCGACGAGTTGCGTCACGCCACCGTCCGCCACATCGATGGCGACCGGCGTGGCGACGACCTCAATCGCTCCCAGGGCCACGGCGGCCGTGGACAAGGAGAAATTGACCGGCGCCGAGGCTCCCAGCACGACGCGAACTCCTTGCTGGGTCTCAGGCCCGTACCCAATGATGCGGGCGGTCACATTGTAGACACCGGGGGGAAGGAGACGAACGACATACAAGCCACCCTCAGAGGCCCGTGTTTCCCGCTGGAATGAGGTCTCCGTGTTGACCGCCGTGATGGTGGCACCGGCAACAGCCTGTCCTGTGCCGGCGTCGAGCACTCGTCCCCGAATCTGGCCGGTGGTGGTGACGTTTTGCGCAGCAACGTCGGCCCCACCCGCAATTCCCAGCACCCCAATGGCCCCGAGCGTGATCAACAATCGAAGGGGCTTCGGCATATTGTGCATCCTCGAGGTTTCAGTCCGATCGTGTTGCGCCTGCGACGTCTGCAGACGACGACGTATCACACGTGTTAGGTGCATGAGACTTCCTCCATGTCAGCCGCATCCATAGAGCGGAGGAAGATTTGCCCGGCTCCGGCGAAGTTGGCGCCGAATCCTTGGAAGTTGTAACACTTCCCTACGGTAAAGAGATTGGTGAGCTCATTGCGGTTGGCGACACCGTCGTCAACACGAATGATGGTCGCCCCGCTCCCATCGTCTATCTGGCCGTTCTGGATGTTCAACGTGCCAGACCCAAACTGCGCGACGAGCTCCGCCTTCTCCACGCGGATGAACGCTCCCTGAATGGGATGCGTGAACGTCGCACCCGATCCCGCGATCTCCGCCGTCGTCACCAGCCGCGGCTGAGGGGTGGCGACGTCCGGCACCAAGTTCCGAAGCGTCACGTTGACGAACTGAAAGTCACCGCTGAACGCGCCGTTCGTTCCACCGATCTCGATCTGATCGCCTATGTCGATGCCCAGACCATCGAGAGCCGACGAGAAGACCAGCGCGCCGGCGGTTGCGTCTTCGATGAACGTGCGGCTTGCGTCAACCTGGCCGGGGGACGACGTCACGATACCCCTCACCACCACGAACGCCCCCTGCGCGAGGTCTTTCGCCTCGGCGATCGTGATCAGACACCCCGGCCGCCCCTGCACGTTTTGCGTTTGCGTCTCGCCCAAATAGATGGAGATCTGGAGTGGATTCTGACACACGCTCACCCCGGCAGGGACCGTAAGGGTGTCGATCAGCATGTCGTGGGTGCCGATCGGGACGGACGCGAGGCTGAAGCGACCGTCCGGGCCCGATTGCACGGTCCCGCCAGCAAACGTCTGTCCCGTACCGCGTTCCTGAATCGCAATGCCCAGGCCGCCGATCGCGGAGTCTCCGTCTGACGGATCGAAGATCCCATCTTCGGACGCGTCGAAGAATACGAGCCCCTGAAGGGCGCCCGTGCCGACCACGCTGAGCGGCGGCGCGATCTCGGTGTCACACGCCGCGGCCGCGAGCACCGCTATCGCCACCCACAC
>JBFIZG010000579.1:0-2077 GCA_041604955.1 Gemmatimonadales bacterium
CCGTGTTGTACAGGAAATACTCGGAGAACGAGGTGCTGTTTCCTCCTGTTAGGAAGCCTCCTACTATGATTATTCGGCCTTCGGAGATCTTTGTTGCAGTGTGCCCCGAGCGCGCGAGGCCGCCTTGGACGACCGGTAGTTGCAGGAATCGGCCTTCCTGGCTGACGTACACTTCGACGGACCCGAGGGCGACTGACCGGTCGGAGGGGCTTCCGCCCATGGTTACAACGAGTCCCGGAAATAGTAGTTCGGCGGCGTGATTCGTGCGCGGCTCGAGAGTCGTTCCCGATCGAACGGGGCGCAGCCCCAGGGGATCTGCGAAGTCGACTGTGAAGCTCGATGACTCAAAGAACTGCGCCCCGAAATGAGTTCCATGGATCAGGTAGTTGCCGGCGTCCAAGGGCGCTACGTCCGCGAGCAACGTCTGCGTGTGGCCGGAAATCGCAGCCGCGAGGAACGGTCCGACACCGGGGCTGAGCGCCACCAGCGAGTCGTTCCGAAATACGAAAGCGCGGATGTCATCGCGAATACCCAAACGGGGGCCGGGCCGATACTGGATATCACCAATACCCCCAAAGAGCTCGACGATAAGACCCTCCGCGGTCATGCGTGCGGAGGCCGTGTGCTGGCTGCGACGAATGGGATCGCCCACAAAGACCACAGGCCGGAACGTGCGGGTTCCCGGGTCAAAAATCTCCGGCTCTTCCACCAGACCGAGAATATCCCCGAGGTTTCCTCGAGAGGCTCCGCCAAGGATGAGCACGCGGCCGTCGGGGAGGTTCGTCATCGTGTGACCTCGGCGGTTGCGAATCATGCGCGCCGGCAGCTCCTCAAACGCACTGCCGGCCGGTGACGCCAGATACGCTGTGCGACTCGCTTCTCCATCGACGAGGAAAGCGCCACCGGTTACCAGCAGGGCACCATCCGTCATGAGAACAGCGGCATGATCGCCGGTGGTGTTCGGAAGATTGGGAGCGTTGACAGAGTAGCCTGCGACCAGACGAACGACGGACACGGTGTCGATCGCCACCACGTCTTCCGAATCAAAGGCTGAAATGACGAACGCGTTGAGACCGTTGGCAAGGTCGCGCGTCGCCTCCCACAACTCGGTGACCGCGTCGAATTCCATCGGCTCGCCTTCGATCAACACGCGATCGATGGGCCGGAACGAGGTTGCCCGAACGCGAAAGTCCACTGAGGCTGATGTGATCACCTTGCTGAGATCAGGATCGATGATCTCGATCTCAGGTGCACGAACCTCGACGAACGGTCGATCACAGCCCGACATCAGCAATAGGATGCTCGTAAACACGGCAAGCACGCTGAGCGATCGCGTGCGTTTGGCGAAACGGTGCCTAATGGTGGTGCTTGCGGACGTCATACGATCTCTTCCTTTTGACCATACGCGACGTGCTCGAGCACGAGGCCGCGTGACGGTGCGGCGGGACCCGCGAGGCGTCGGTCCCTTTCGGCGAGAACAGCGGCGACGCTCTCGGGTGTTCTCTTGCCCCGGCTGACTTCGAGGAGTGTGCCTACGATGGCGCGCACCATTCCGTAGAGGAACCTGTTCGCTTCGATGCGAAAGCAAAAGTCCCCGGCGCGGTCCTCGGCCCGCCATACCGCGTGCCGCACGGTGCACAGACGGTTCTTGGTCTCGCTCTGCGTTCTGCAAAACGTCGAAAAGTCAGCATGGCCGATCAGCGAGTTTGCGGCGCGATTCATGAGCTCAAAATCCGTATCGGCAGGAATCGTAATTCGGCGTGATCGTTCAAGTGCTACCGGCAGGGTCGACACGTAGTACCCGTAGGTGCGTGCTATGGCGTCATAGCGGGCGTGAAAAGAATCGGGTGCACGGCACAGGCCACGGACCGCGATGTCGCTCGGGAGCAGTCCGTTGAGGGACGCGATCAACCGGAACGCGTCGATGTCCGAAGCGGTGTCGAAATGCGCCACCTGAGCGAAGGCGTGGACACCGGCGTCCGTTCGGCCGGAACCCGTGACGGAGGTCTCGGCCCGGAGGGCCACCGCTAGTGCCTGCTCGACCTCAGCCTGTACGGACGGTTCGTCTGGCTGCCGC
>JBFIZG010000580.1:0-2075 GCA_041604955.1 Gemmatimonadales bacterium
CTGATCCGATCGGGCGCGCTCAACGCGTCAGATCCAGATTGGGGCTACGCCGGCACGATCGTATTCACGAGTCAGCGGACGTTGTACCGGGTAGCAGACTCTGGGGGCGAGCCAGAAGTCATCGTCGACGACGTCTTTGGTGTGCGTCCCAAGCAACTGCCGGATGGAAGAGGCATAATCTTCTCGGTTCCCGCCGGCATCATGCTGTTCGAGTTCGGAGCCGATAGCGCACGGCTCCTTGTGCCCGGTGGGCATGATGGCATGTACGTCGAGAGCGGGCACTTGGTGTACGCTTTGCCGGAAGATGGCGGGTTGCATGCTGTGCCATTTGACCTCACGTCCTACGAAGTCACCGGGTCTTCCGTGCCGGTTAGGGATGACGTGACCGGAGCCGGAACGAACGCGTTCTACTCGGTGTCGCGAACGGGGACCCTGGTGTATCCCACCAACCCGCTCGGCGGAGATCGGGACCGCCAACTACTGCTCATGGATTTGAGCGGCAGCACCGATACCGTTCCGCTGTCACCCCGCAGCTTCAATTGGCCTCGGTTTTCGCCCAACGGTCGGCTGCTTGCGTTCAACACCGGGGCAGGCCGGACGGAGCAACGGGTCATTTACACGTACGACCTCGAATCCGGGTCGACGACCCAAATCACGTTCGAGGGCGGCACGCATGCCGCAGCGTGGTCACCGGACGGGACGCGATTGGTATTCTCGTCCGAACGCGAGGGCACCGTTGCCGAAGACCTGTTTGTCATGCCAATCGACGGCAGCTCACCGCCGACGCGCCTCTTTGGCCAGCCGAGCGACGAACACGCGATGGCGTGGCCCACGGAGGATCAGATCGTATTTTTCGCGGCCCCTCGAGGCAATTGGGACCTGCTGATTGCGGATCCAGCGAACCCCGACCGTCCGGCCACGCCCTATCTCAATGCAGAATGGAATGAGGGTGAACTTTCGGTATCGCCGAGCGGCGATTTCGCCGTCTATGAATCCGACGAATCAGGTCGTCCGGAAATCTACGTGCGGCGCTTTCCCGACCCGACGGATCAACGTCGCATCTCGCTAGATGGTGGCCGCGAACCGAGGTGGGCGCCCGATGGTGAGACGGTGTACTACTGGAGTCTTACCGGTGACACCCTCTTCGCCGCACCGTTCCAACCAAGCCAACGAACATCGCGGCGCGCCGCTTCCGTCGTGACCGTCATCCCGCAGCGCGTAGCTAGTTGGGATATCGACCGGACCTCCGGGCGGGCCGTGGTCACGCAGGCCGTCGCGGGAGCCGAGGAAAGCGCGTCCAAGATCGTGGTGATCGTGAATTGGTTCGAAGAATTGAAGGCGAAAGTTGCGAATTGATACTCGGCCGCGAATGATTGGTTCAATACGGATTCAAGCAGGTGCGCCGGACTGCGCATCTCGCACATGACGATGGGCTAAGCGGCCGACCAAAACGACGATCCGCGTTCCTTCAGCAATCCGTGGCCGAGCCGTATGTTAACACAGTCAACATCTTTCCATATGTTTGATGGTAGCAACACCTCCTGAGATCCAAATGACAGGAGCCTTCAACTTCGCTGTGGTTCCGCTCGCACCGGTGGGATCGGTCTGCGCGGCGCCGAACAGGGAGTTGGAAGGGTCGCGCGAGCGAGGGAACTACTCGTCGGCGGACGTCTGGGCGCGCGCGACCGGGAAGCCGCTGACACCCCGCGACACCGAATCCCGTAGGATCTGAGTAGCCGTGTGCACAAGGCTGCCATCGTAATTTCTGCACACCGTATCCAGGGGACGATCATGTTCCGTCGACCATCACGCACATTCGCCACACTCGGAATCGCCGTCATCGTCCTTTCGGCCCTTACAGCGCGGATTACGGCAGCGCAGACGTCACGCGCCGAACAGATTGCGATCATGGACTCTATCGCGGAGTCGCCCTTGATAGAGGGCCGGATCGCCGGGCTCGCAGTAGCGGTGATCCATGGCGCCGACACGTTGCTGATGAAGGCCTACGGGAAGGCGGATCTCGAATGGGATGTTCCGATGACGGTGGACGCGGTCTTCGAGATCGGCTCGGTCAC
>JBFIZG010000581.1:0-2059 GCA_041604955.1 Gemmatimonadales bacterium
ACCGAACGAGTTTGATCCAGCGCCGCCCGTGCCGTTCTAGCGTCTTGCGGAAAGGCATGAACTCTGGTTTCTCATCTGAATCGCGTCTCGCTCTCATTGCAGGATGGGCCAAGGAGGTGGGCCCGGGGCGCCGTCGTCCGACCGACGATCGTAGCTCGCAGCATCAAGACCCGTGCCGCTTTCCTGTCGTCGAGCCCCAGGCCAAAGGGGTCGACGGACGGCGTCGCACGGTCCAATTCTTGCCTCCTCTCGGAGCGACCCTCATGAAGATCGTTTGATGGCGAAACCGAACCTGTTCATTGTCGGAGCCCCAAAGTCCGGTACCACGGCTTTGAGCCAGTACCTGGGCGAGCATCCACAGGTGTTCATGTCGACACCCAAGGAGCCGCATTACTTCGCCACCGACTTCCCGGAAAAGCGCGTGGTCACGACGGAGGAGGAGTACCTCGAGCTGTTCGATCAGGCGGGGCCCGAGATTCAGGCGGTCGGCGAAGCCTCGGTGTGGTACCTGTACTCCAAGTCCGCGCTGTCCAACATCCGGGCCTTCGACCCGTCCGCACGCATCGTTGTCATGCTGCGGAATCCCGTGGAACTCGTGTATTCAATGCACTCGCAGCACGTCGCTTCGGTCAACGAAGATGAAGCGGACTTCGCCACCGCGTGGTCGTTGAATGACGAAAGAAAGCGCGGGATGCACGTGCCGCGGCACTGCCGCGACGTGCAGCTTCTCTACTACGACGAAATCGGAAAACTCGGGGAGCAGCTCGAACGCGTGCTGTGCCTCTTTCCCGCCGAACAGGTCAAGACGATCTTTTTTGAAGCATTCGCGAGCGACACGGGCGGAGTGTACCGGGACCTGTTGGAGTTTCTCCGGCTCCCGGACAATCGACGGACGTCTTTCCCCCCAATCAATCAGAACAAGCGACCCAAATCCCGCGGTCTCGCGATCCTGACCAAACGGACTCCCGCGGTTGTCAATAAGTTGGCGATGGATATGAAACGGATGCTGGGTCTCAAGAAGCTCGGCGTCCGTCAATTCGTCAATCGGCTCAACACCGCTGTCGAACCTCGGCCCCCGTTGAGCGGGGAGATGCGCCGCCAGCTCGTCGACAACTACCGCGCCGACGTTCAGAAGCTCTCGGACCTGACTTCGTGCGACTTGAGCGACTGGCTAGTGTAAAGCCGAAGCCGGTTGTACGTGGTTGGGCGGCAACGATCGGCGACGCCTAGCGGCCCGCCACCAAGCCGTTCAGATATTCTTCGAGGTTGGTGTATCCGTCCCCATCCCGATCGTCGTTGCGATCGCTGGGGTTCGCGGGATTGAGACCGGCCCCGACTTCCCACGCGTCAGGCATCCCGTCCCGGTCGGAATCCGCGGGCGGCGTCCCGTTTCGCAACGCCGGCCATCCGCCGACGTCTGTCTGCATGTCGATGACCCGACCGGTGCCGTTACGGACATCGGCAATCACGCGGGTATCGACGGCGTCCCGCACCGGCACCGTCACACCGGCCCGCTCGAGCACCTGTTCGAACGCGACCGCCGGGGGCGACGTCGTGACCGCAAAACTCTCGCCGACGGGAAACGCGGTGCGCTTGAACACGAAGCCGCCTTTGAACGCGGACGGGCTCTCACCCACATCGACACCATTGGTCAGGTTGTCGTTGACGTGGAGCTCGACCAACGTCGGCGGGGTCAGGTTCAGATTGCGATCGTAATACCCTCGGTTGAACAGCGACGGGCCGCTCTTGGAGTAATTCCCCACCCAGTTGATGCGTTGGATCGCCGCCGGCGCCCGGTTATGCCCGGCCACGCTTCCCTGACTCCAGTTGTAACGGACGTTGTTCCGGAAATCCACCAGGTGCGAGTTGGCGTTGCCGGGCTCCGTCGTGAGGTTGGGCAGACGCATCCGGAAGTGCGCCCACAGATTGTGATGCACCGAGATCTTGGAGTTTGACGCGGCACTCCTGACAATAGTCCCAAAACCGTGGCCTTTGATGTTGAGCCCCTCTGCCATCACGCTCCACTGCAGCGTCACGTTGGTGATTTCACCGCCAATGG
>JBFIZG010000582.1:0-2059 GCA_041604955.1 Gemmatimonadales bacterium
AGTGTTGGTCGTAGCATGGTCTCCTCCTAGCGGGGACGATTCGAGTATGGGAGGCCGTCCGCGTGGACAATGCGTTCTGCAAACTGTGCCGAGCGTGCTGGAAAGGAAGTGGGTCTCACCCAGGTACCAGACGTGGTTAGTGTTCTGGATGTCGGGTGCCGAGCTTCGCCAAGCACTGTCGACCCGGAGCACCCGCAATTGACGTTTTCTTGACGTGGCGCGCCCATGATCCGCCACGTGCAATCGAGGAACACGGTCGCAAGCAGTCGGAAGTGCCACGGTTGCTGCGCAGGCGTCTGCGTGCATCCAGGTCTTTGAGACGGGCCGGCGCCATGGCAACGACTGGTTGCCTTCTCGGAGCAGTCCGCTGTTGCGCCGCACTCGGATCCCGGGACCCCGAGTGACCTGTTTGCGACCCACCTGGTTGCACCGCCGGTGCCACTTCCGGTCCAGCGCCTGACTGACGCCCCCCTAACGACGTCCGTCCGACGACGAACCCCCGAGCCACCGACGCGAAGAACAGTACGTCATTCCTACTCGGAGGTGTCACAATGCAAAACCGCTCTTCTTCAGGGGCGTTCGGCACAGCCGGACGGTGCTTCTTGGCGACGGTTGCCCTGGCAGTCGCCGCGTGTCAGGACGCCGAGGTACCCCTCGCACCGTGGCACGACGAGCCCCGGTTCAGCCATTCCCGGGGTCGTGGGCTCAGCGGTACGATCGCGTTTCACAGCTCTCGCGCCGGCAGCTTCAGCATCTTTGTGATGAACGCGGACGGGAGCGGCGTCACCCGCCTCACGGACGACGCCGGTCAAGACTTCGACCCCATCTGGTCGCCGGACGGTCGGCGGATCGCGTTTGGCAGAGTGACCGACGGGAGCAAGGTGATGGTCATGAACGCGGACGGGACTGGGTTGATCGAGCTCGTTGACAACGGTTTCCCCGGCGCCTGGTCGCCAGATGGGAAACGGATCGCGTTCGCGAGGGATCTCGGAAGCGGTGACGAAGTGTTCATCGTCGACGTGCGCCGGGGTAGCGTGACCCAACTCACGCACAATGACGCTCGTGATTTTCCGACCGCGTGGTCGCCCAACGGCAAGCACATCATGTTCCAAAGCGACCGCGATGGCAACGGCGAGCTGTATGCCATGAACGCTGACGGGACCGGCGTCATTCGACTCACCGACCATCCCGAAAACGACGAGGGAGACCGCGCCGGTTGGTCGCCTAACGGCAAACAGATTGTCTTCAGCAGCAGGCGCGACGGGGGCGATCTCGACCTGTTCGTGATGGACGCCGACGGCGGTGGCGTCAGGCAGCTGACGGTCAACGACGACATCGACGATGACGACCCCGTCTGGTCACCTGATGGGAATCGGATCGCCTTCCATAGCACCCGCGATGGCGACGAAGAGATCTTCGTGATGAACGCTGACGGGAGCCGCGTCACCCAGTTGACGTTCAACGAGGGCGTGTTCGATGCCGTACCCTCCTGGACCGCCCGGCCGTTGACCCGTCGTGATTGCGTTCCGGCTACTCCTGGCTTGGTGAGTTGGTGGCCAGGTGATGGACACACCCGCGACTTGGTAGGCGGGAATCATGGAGGCCTCATGTTCGATGCGACGTTCGCGCCGGCCAGAACGCGGAAGGGCTTCAGCTTTGATGGCGCGGGCGACTTCGTGTTAGCTCGTGGAATGGGGATTGATGGGTTACACCACATCACGATTGATGCGTGGGTGAAGCACCATGCTCTTCCAGCGGGCAAAGTCGAGCGCTATGTGAGTCTCATCGGCGAGAAGGCGGTCCTGCGCCACGACGGAGAAGCCGGGCTCGCACAGCTTCATTTCTATACTAGCATTGGTGGTGTATTGCATCATATCCGCGTCAATGACGTGTTGCAAATCGGTGTCTTTCACCACGTAGCTGGATCGTACGATGGTGCCTTCATGCGATTGTATCTGGACGGTGTGGAGGTTGGCAGCCTGGCCGTGGCGGGGGTACTCGACGCCGGAAGTAGTATCGCACTCAGCTCAGAGGCCGAGACCTTAGACGGCCTGCTCGA
>JBFIZG010000583.1:0-2048 GCA_041604955.1 Gemmatimonadales bacterium
CCCGCTTCGTGATGCCCATCTTCGATGCGGCGTTCGACGCGGGGTGCACGTATCTCGACATGGCGATGTCCCTGTCGAAGCCGCACCCCGAGAAGCCCTTCGAGCTGGCGGGCGTGAAGCTCGGTGACGAGCAATTTGCGAAGGCGAAGGAGTGGGAAGACAGGGGTCTGCTGGCCATGGTGGGGCTCGGCGTGGAGCCAGGCCTTTCGGACATCTTTGCGCGCTACGCAGCCGATCAACTCTTCTCGGAGATCGACGAGATCGGTGTGCGCGACGGCGCAAACCTCTCCGTCGAGGGCTACCGCTACGCGGCGGGCTTCTCGATCTGGACGACGATCGAAGAGTGCTTGAATCCGCCGGCCATCTGGGAAAAGGACAAGGGCTGGTTCACGACGGCGCCGTTCTCCGAGCCCGAGGTCTTCATGTTTCCCGAGGGCATCGGTCCGGTGGAGTGCGTGAACGTCGAGCACGAGGAAGTGCTCTTGATCCCGCGACTGATCGATTGCAAGCGCGTGACGTTCAAGTACGGCCTCGGGGAGAGTTTCATCAACATGCTCGATGTGTTGCACGGGGTTGGGCTCGACTCGACGACCCCGGTGAAGGTGCCCGGTGGCGAGGTCTCTCCGCGGGACGTCGTCGTCGCGTGTCTGCCGGACCCCGCGACGATCGGCGACAAGATGCGCGGCAAGACGTGCGCCGGCACGTGGGTCACGGGGAAAGGCAAAGACGGCAAGCCGCGCGAGGTCTACCTATACCACGTCGTCGACAACCAGGAGTGCATGGCACTCGACGGATCTCAAGCGGTGGTCTGGCAGACAGCGATCAATCCGGTGATCGGGCTGGAGCTCTTGGCAAACGGCACATGGTCGGGCGCCGGGATCATGGCCCCTGAGGCGTTCGACCCGATCCCCTTCCTGGATCTCCTGAAGGGTGATTACGAATCGCCGTGGGGGATGGAAGAGCGGTAACCCGCACCGCTCGCCTTCGGCGCCGCTCCCGCACTCGGCTCGAGACTCCGTGATCGGAGCGGATGGAGGATCCATGAGCGGAGAATCGGTCGCGATCTACTGGCATCCGGATGTGCTCAAGCACAATCCCGGAAAGGGCTGTTATGAATACGGGCCGTCGCCGCTCATGGCCGTCGACGAGCCGCATCCCGAGACGCCCGAGCGTCTGATCAACATGAAGTCCATCCTGGAGAAAGGCGCAATCGCAGATCGCCTGACTTGGTGCGATGGGCGGCACGCAAGCCGCGCTGAAATCGAGCGCTTCCACGCAGCGAGCTACGTCGACTCGATCTTCGAGGCCGAGAAGAACGGCCCAACGCGAATCGATGGCGGTGGCACCGTGGTCGACAAGGGCTCAGTCGACGCGGCGTTTGCCGCTGCGGGGACAGGGCTCGCGGCGCTGGCGGGCGTGCTGGAGGGACGACACCCTCGGGCCTACGCGATGGTGCGTCCCCCGGGACACCACGCCGCGCGCACCATGGGCGACGGAAATTGCATCTTCAACAATCTCGCGATCGCCGTCGAAGCGGCGTTGGCACAAGGTGTCGAGCGCATTGCGGTCATCGATTGGGACGTGCACCACGGGAACGGCACGCAGAGCGGCTTCTACGATCGCTCGGACGTGCTGACGATTTCGATGCACATGCCACTGGGTTCTTGGAATGCGAACCACCCCGAATCTGGCGAAGTCGATGAAGTGGGGGAGGGTGCGGGCATCGGCTACAACTTCAATATCCCATTGGCGTATGGAACCGGCGACGTGGCTTATCGCGCAGTCATGGAGGGGCTCGTTCGGCCCGTCGTCGACGAATTTGCGCCCCAATTGATCGTGGTCGCATGCGGAGAGGACGCCAACCAATACGATGGGAATGGGCGAAATCTATTGAGCATGCGTGGCTTCTACGACCTCGGCCGCATCGCTCGCGAATTGGCCGATCAACACGCGGACGGGAAGTTGCTGCTGATGCAGGAGGGCGGTTACGCGGTGACCTACAGCGCCTTCTGCCTCTATGCGGTCGTCGAGGGGGTTCTCGGTGTCGA
>JBFIZG010000584.1:0-2045 GCA_041604955.1 Gemmatimonadales bacterium
GACGGCGTCAATGGTGCGCCCGTCAACGGTGACGGTCATGAGATTCGGCGGGGCCGGCAGATCGTAGTCCCACACCCCGTGTCGGACCGTCTGAAAGTGCCACACACGCTCGCCAGTGCGAGCGTCGAGGCAGAGTACGGACTCGGCAAACAAGTTGTCGCCCTTGCGACGACCTCCGTAGAAATCGTTGTTGGGTGTGCCCACCGGGAAGTACACGAGCCCACGGTCGGCGTCCACCGTGAACGGTCCCCAGACGTTCGTCGATCCTGTAAACGACCACGATTCATCTTCCCACGTCTCGTTGCCGAACTCGCCCCGTTGGGGAATCGTGTTGAACCGCCAGACCCTCCGGCCGGTTCGGACGTCAAACGCCTGGAGATCGCCCGGCGGGTTTCGTTTGTACACGCGATTATCAGGCATGCCGCTGCCGAGGATGACGAGATCGTCCCATACGACGGGCGGCGACGTGTTCGTGTAATGCAAGCGGTTGATTTCCCACACGAGGTCAGCGGTGAGATCGACTTCGCCGTTTGTCCCGAATGACGCGATCGGTAACCCGGTGGCCGCGTCGAGCGCGATGAGCCGCCACCGTGTGTTGATGAAAATTCGGCGCTCGCTTCCGTCCGTCCACATGGCAACGCCACGGTGACAAAAGCTGCAACCCCTCGGCAGTTGCCCCCAATCGTACGCCCGTGGGTCGTAGCTCCACAGTTGCTGGCCCGTATTCGCGTCGAGCGCCACCACCCGGCTGTACGGAGTGCTGATGTACAGCGTGTCGTTGACCATGATCGGTGTGGCCTGAAACGCCCCGGGGCGCACGCGTTGACCCGGAATCGCGGTGCGCGAAGACGGAATCTCCCGCTCGCCCGTCTTCCACGTCCACGCAACATCGAGCTCGCTGACGTTACTCCGGTTGATATCCGACAAGCTCGAGTATTTCATGCCGCCCGGGTCACCGCCGTAGACGGGCCATTCGACGAGCTGCGCCTCGGCAAGCGGTACGAAGAGGAGACTGAAGACGGTGATTACGATGCCCGCATTCCCTCGCATTCGACCTCTACCATTGGATAGTCCTGTCACGGTCCGTGCACCCCGCACTCCCGTAGTCTGCACTGTGTACTGATAACCGTGTACTGTGTACCGCGTACTGTGAAGCGTGCACTGTGCACTGTGCACTCTCTGCTCGGTATTAATCTCAATGCCCCGCCGCCATACCGTCCTTCCGCGGATCAGAACCCGCCGCCCAACCCTTGGGCAGCCGCATCACGGCCTGTCCGCCACCAAACCGCCAAACGAACTCCCGAGCGGACTCTTGGTAGTCAGCCGCGCCAAGGACATCGTGTCCCATCGCGTGGAGTTCGGCCCGGACAGCGTCACCAATAGGTGGCTCTAATGCCAGCCGCAGCCCACCCAGGTGGCGATACCGTGCGGCGTCGATGGCATCTTGCAGGTCCATGCCGAACACGACCAGGTTCAGCAGGACTTGGACGTGCCCCTGCGGTTGCATCGACCCACCCATCACGCCGTAACTGAGCCACGGTTCTTGCCCGTCACCGCCGTCCTTGGTCACGAACCCGGGGATCAGCGTGTGAAACGGACGCTTCTTTGGCGCCACCGTATTCGCGTGATTGGGTTCCAGTGTAAACCCCGCCCCTCGATCTTGGAGCGCAAACCCGGTTCCCGGCACGACCACGTGAGAGCCGAACGCTTCGTAGATGCTATTGATCAGCGACACCATGTTGCCGTTGCTATCGGCCACCGAAAGATAGATCGTCTCGCTCGCCGTCGCCGCCTTGCCCGGTGAAGGCCGGGTCAGCGCGCGCGTCGGGTCGAACAGGGCGCGCCGCTGCTCGATGAACTCATCACGCAACAGGTCATTCGGGTCCACGGTCATCGAGCGCGGATCCCCAACGAAGTGTCTGAGATCGGCAAATGCAATCTTTGTCGCCTCGACCAGATGATGCAGGTATTCCGCACTGTTGTGCCCCATCGACTTCAGGTCGTACGGTTCCAACAACCGGAGAATCTCGAGCGCAGCAATGCCC
>JBFIZG010000585.1:0-2042 GCA_041604955.1 Gemmatimonadales bacterium
GCGACGAGAAGTACAGGCAACGCTCACGGGAGATCGCCGCCCGAAACGCGTGCCAGTGCGGATGGACCCACAAATCCACGGAGTCCCAGTAGTCTAAGCCGGCGCGTCGCAACTGATCGTTCTCGAGCGAGAACCCGAGCGGCTCGATCAAATGCAGCGTCGTATCGGTGGCGGCGCAAAGCCGCGCGATGTTTCCGGTATTGGGAGGGATCTGTGCCTCGATGAGCGCCACCGACAGTCCCATTTACCCCCGATCCTCTACGGGGCTGTTCGCGCGCCACCGTTCGACCCCGTCTTCAAAGACCTCCTTCTTCCAGATCGGTACGCGTTCCTTTACCTGTTCCACCACGTACCGGCAAGCGGCGAACGCGTCCGCTCGATGGGGCGCTGCGCATACCACGGCGATACTTGCTTCACCCGTGGCGATTCGGCCGAGCCGATGCTGCACCAACGCCCGAGCGTCCGGCCACTTTTCGGACGCCTCAGCGACAATCCGCGCGAACTCGGGCTCCGCCATCTCTTCATACGCTGAGTACTGGATAGCCACCACCGGGCCATCGTCAGGTCCGCGACGTACCGACCCCACGAAGACGGCCGCGCCTCCACGGCCAGGTCCGGAAACCCCATTCATCAGTGCTCCAACGTCGATTGGGCTTTGGGTGAGGTACACGCTATCCCCCCGCCAACGGAGGCAACAGCGCGAGCTCATCCCCATCCGCCAACACGTGATCGGGAAGGACGTGGGTGTGATTGACCGCGGCGAGTGGACGCTCTGGCAGCAGGCTCCCGTTTCGTACGCTTTCGCGCACACGCGCGAGCGCGTCCCGGACCGTGGCACCCTCCGGCAATTCGACCGTCACGACTTCACGGCCCGCGATCTCCGCGTACCGCGCAAACAGGCGGCACCGGATGGAAACTGTCGGCCGCACCTTCGGCTCTCGTTTATCAGGCATACCCATCACGCGGAGAATAAACGTCGATGAGATGTCTTGCCAGTCTGCGAAATGACTGCGGGCGCGCGGCCCTGCGGCGCTGATGGCTCGGAGTTCTGCTTGACACTTCCCACTGCACGTGCTGACCTTTCAGCGCTCGTGACGTCGAGGCGTTCCTCACTCTCCCTCACCGCTCAGGATCCGACTGCGATGCCGCATCCGAACCGTTTGACCGCGCTCCTCGTGGGGTTTCTCGTTGGTGCGATGCTGCCTGCGCGTCTCGCCGCCCAGTTCACGGCACCTCCTCCTCCGGCCGCCTACGCACTGCAGCACGCAACCGTCGTTCGCGCGGATGGAACAGAGCTCGCGAACGTCACACTCGTGGTTCGGGGAGGACTGATCGAGGCCATTGGGCCCGATGTCCCCGTGCCCGAAGACGCAATGCTCCTCGAAGGCGACTCGCTCCGGGTGTACCCGGGGTTCATCGACGCTCAGGGTAAGGCCGACTACGAGTTCCCTGAGGAAGAGGTCGACCGCAGCCAGATCGAATCGTGGGCGCCACCCCGATCGGTACAGAGCTTCACCCCGCATCGTCGCGTGGTCGATCATCTCACGGCAATCGGGACGGATCTAGCTTCAGCGCGCCGCCAAGGCGTGGTTGCCGCCGCGGTTCATCCGGATGGACGCCTCATGCCGGGACGCGGCGCCCTGCTGCTGTTTCGGCCATCCGCCGGTACCCCGACCGAAATGGTCGTGCAGCCGGCGTTGGGTCCGATGATGTCGTTTCGGGGCGCTCAGGGCGTGTATCCCAGTCAGCACTTCGGCGTGCTCGCCTTCATGCGACAGACTTTTGAGGACGTGCGGTATGTCCAGGTGGTCGAAACGGCGTACCAACGCGATCCTCGCGGCATGACCGCGCCCAACTGGGATCCCGATTTCCTGGTGTTGCGAGACGGGCTGAGTGGAAACGTCCCGGTCTTCTTCGCCGCCGACGGCGTGGAAGATATTCGCCAAGTTCTCGAATTGGCCGATGCCTATGGCTTTCGACCGGTCATCCTTGGCGGTGACGAGGCGTGGAAGCTCGCTGACGTCTTGAGAGACAAGAACGTA
>JBFIZG010000586.1:0-2040 GCA_041604955.1 Gemmatimonadales bacterium
CCGCGCTCACCACCAGCACCGCCCCGTCCATCTGCGCCGCCCCCGTAATCATGTTCTTCACATAGTCCGCGTGCCCCGGACAATCCACGTGCGCGTAGTGCCGCCCCTCCGTCTGATATTCCACATGCGCCGTCGCAATCGTGATCCCCCGCTCCCGCTCCTCCGGCGCCTTGTCGATCTGATCAAATGCCACAAAATCCGCCAACCCCCGCGCCGCCTGTAGCCGCGTGATCGCCGCCGTCAACGTCGTCTTCCCATGATCCACATGCCCAATCGTCCCCACGTTCACATGCGGCTTCGTCCGCTCAAACTTTGCCTTCGCCATGATCTCTTCTCCTAGCCCCTAACCTTGTTGATAATTTCTTCAGCCTTTGACGCCGGGACTTGATGGTAATGCGAGAACTGCATGGAATATGCGGCCCGACCCTGCGTGATCGACCGAAGCTCCGTGGCGTAGCCAAACATGTCCGCGAGCGGTACGCTGGCCCCGATCACCTGGGCAGGTCCGCGTTGTACCATGCCCCCGATCTTGCCACGGCGACTGTTCAGGTCCCCCACCACGTCGCCTAAATACTCAGACGGCGTTACGACCTCGACGTCCATCACCGGCTCGAGGATGACCGGACTCCCCTTCTTGACCGCCTCTTTCAGCGCCATCGAGCCTGCGATTTTGAAGGCCATCTCGCTCGAATCGACTTCGTGGGAGCTACCGTCGACCAATTCGACTTTGATGTCGACGATCGGATATCCCGCGAGCACCCCGCTCTCGAGGGCCTCCTTCACGCCTTGCTCAACCGACCCGATGTACTCGCGCGGGATCGCCCCGCCGACGACTTTATCTTCAAACACAAATCCTCGGCCCGACTCGTTGGGCTCGAGATTGATCACGGCATGACCGTACTGACCGCGGCCCCCTGACTGACGCACGAACTTCCCTTCGACCGCCTCGACGCGTTTCCGCGCGGTCTCGCGGTAGGCCACCTGCGGCCGCCCGATGTTCGCACCGACCTTGAACTCACGTTTCATCCGATCGACCAAGACCTCGAGGTGCAGCTCGCCCATGCCGGAAATGATGGTTTGGCCAGTCTCTTGGTCGGTTCGTACCTGGAACGTGGGATCTTCTTCGGAGAGCTTCTGGAGTGCGGTGCCGAGCTTGTCTTGATCCGCTTTGGTCTTTGGCTCGATGGCCACGGAGATGACCGGCTCCGGAAAACGCATGACCTCCAGAATGATCGGATGGTCCTTGTCGCAGAGCGTGTCGCCCGTGCGAGTGTCCTTGAGCCCAATGGCGGCCGCGATGTCCCCAGCCCGAACCTCCTCGACTTCCTCCCGCTTGTTCGCGTGCATCTGTAACAGCCGCCCGATCCGCTCCTTGCGGTTCTTCGTCGAGTTGTACACGTACGAACCAGACGCCAACACGCCGGAGTACACGCGGAAGAAGGTGAGCTTCCCGACGTAGGGATCTGTCGCGATCTTGAACGCCAGCGCGCTAAAGGGCTCGTCATCGTCAGCGTGGCGCTGGACGAAGGTTTCGTCGTGGTGCGGAAGATGCCCCTGAATAGCGGGGACGTCCAACGGACTCGGCAGGTAATCGATGACGCCGTCCAGCAGCCGCTGCACGCCTTTGTTCTTGAATGCGGCCCCGCAAAAGACGGGAATGATCTCACCCCTGATCGTCGCATTGCGGATCGCCTGCCGGAGCTCGGTTTCGGAGATCTCCTCACCTTCCAAGTATTTGGGCAACAGCACTTCGTCGTGCTCGACGGCCGCCTCAACCAATTCGTGGCGGAGCTGGGCGATCTTTTCCTGGAACGAATCGGGGATGTCCCCTTCGTACCAGGTCGCGCCCTTCGAGTCGACATCGTAGACCACTTCGACTTGGCGCACGATATCAATCAGCCCCGTGAACAGCTCGCCGCTGCCCAAGGGATATTGGACGGGATAGGCCCGCGCGCCCAACCGCGTGCGCACCATCGAGAGACAGCGATCGAAGTCGGCTCCGACTCGATCCATCTTGTTCACGAACACAATCCGCGGAAC
>JBFIZG010000587.1:0-2037 GCA_041604955.1 Gemmatimonadales bacterium
GGGGTCAGGAGTTAGGAGTTAGGAGCGAGGGGATCGGAGCTAGGGTGTTGGGCTTCCGCCTGCGGCGGAACATCCAACTTCCAACATCCAACGTTCAAGCATCGTTCGAGGTTGAGCGTTCGATGTTCGATGATGCTTGGGCTCTCCTCACTCCTAGCTCCTAAAACTCCTAGCTCCTATTTCCCATCGATCACGACTCACCCTCACCCCCACCGGTGCTGTTCGTCGCGGCCGATGCCGTTGGAGAGATCACGACACCAGGTAGTTCCCACGTTGGCGCGCCGTTGTCGACGACGACCGATCCGTTGACCAACACGTAGTCGACTCCGCTCGGGAACTGATGCGGCTCAAAAAACGTCGCGTTGTCCTGCAACTGCTCGAGATCGAGCACCACGATGTCCGCCACGTACCCCTGCTTCACCATCCCACGATCGGGGAGGGCTAGGATTTGTGCTGGTAGGGAGGTGGCCGAACGGACTGCGTCGCCCACTGAGAGAATCCCGCGATTGACCGCATATTCCTTGATCTTTCGAGGAAAGGTGCCGTAGACGCGTGTGTGTGTGGGACCATCCTCAGGGAGCGTCACCCACCCGTCGGTTGCGGTCGCGGCCCATGGTCGACCCGCATACGGTTCGATGTCCACGTCGGAGAGCGAAAACCCACGCACGCGCGCCCCACCCGGCCGGCTCGGATAGCCTTCCAGTTGAAGCGCGATGGCGACGTCAACCGGTGAAACACCCCTGAGGTCCGCGATCTCCGAAACGCTCTTCCCTACATAGGTGGAATCCGGATGGTCGAACACGACGACGTTCTCCGGTCCGCCGCGTCGCGCGATCTCGTGCGCGATGTCCCGCCGAAGTGCCGCCGTCGTTTCCGAATCGGCGAGGGCGGCTCTGAGTGGCACTCGGTAATCCCGCGAGGCCCGATCGCCGGTGTCGGTGAGGCGACGGGCCCACCCGGGAATCAACACCGTGCTCCCGTCGCTGCCCGTGGTGGTGTAGGGGTACTGATCGGCGTAGATGGACACCCCGCGGGATCGGGCGGCGTCGATCAGCCGAATCGCTGCATGCGAGGACCCCCAATAGTTGGCGCCCTTCGCCTTGATATGACTCGCGACGACGGTGGCTCCGGTCCGCTCGCCAATCTCAATGGTCTCTCGCACGGCGTCCAACAAGCTGGGTGGCCGAGCCTCGTACTCGCTCGGCCAATACCACATTGGGTCGGCCCCTTCGCTCCGCTGGTGGGCCACGTAGACGCCCCCGAACGGCACGATCTCCGCGGTCAGTGCCGCCACCTCGTCCGTCGTGCTCCACCGGCCGGGAACGTATTCGAGCCCGGCGGACATGCCGTACGCTCCCTCGAGCATCGCTTGACGAACGAGACCGCGCATCCGCAGGATTTCCGCTTCGGTCGAGGGACGCCGGAAATCGCTGCTCAGGACCTGGCGTCTCACCGTCCCGTGTCCGACCAGCAAGATCGCATTGACACCGATTCCGAGTTGCTCGAGGGACGCCTTTTGCTCTCCGATAGGCCAAAGCGATCTGCCGTCCTGGTTCACCACGACCGTGGTGATCCCCTGCATGACGAGGTTTGGTGCAGCGCGGCGACGGGCATTTGACGATCGAAGCCCCCGCCCTCCATAGTTCGGCCCGTCAGCATGTGAGTGGAGATCGATGAACCCGGGTGTCACGATCTTGCCGCTGGCATCAATGGTACGCGCTGCCGTCGCCGTTTCGTCCAGCCGTCCGACGGCGACGATCCGATCGGCACGAATCCCGACGTCGACGAGACGCCACGGGTTCCCCGTTCCATCGTAGAGACGCCCCCCTTTCACGATCACGTCGTACTCAGGGGACTGCGCAAACACGGTCGGGACCGAGAGCGTGTGCCCTGCGGCCGCGAGCAAGAGCATGCCGATCGTCGCTTTCATGGATTTCCTCCTGATGCTCAATATCGATCTCTCATCTCCAATCTCCAAGAGGAAGTTCGTGATTTCGCACCGACCATCTGCGATTGGACTTTGGACAGGGAACCGGA
>JBFIZG010000588.1:0-2020 GCA_041604955.1 Gemmatimonadales bacterium
CGCGCCGCCTCCGCCGCCACCGACAGCCTCTCGACGCACGACCTCGACCGTCCGCGTTATCGTGCTTACATTGCCGGCGCTGTCGACCACATCATAGGTCACGCTGTATCGGCCTATCACGTTCGTGTCAACGGGGTTGTCTACGACAATCTCCCTGGTCAGATCGCCGTCCGCATCGTCAATGGCCGTTGCCCCGGGATCCTCGTATGTCTCTCCGACAGTGATCGTGATCACCGAGAGGCCGTTCAACGTCAACACCGGCGAGTCGTTGGAAACTGTCAGCACAACGGTGGAACCGTCGTTGGCGGAATTCGGGTCCCTGGGAACTGTGTCTACGATTGAGATGCTCGCGACAGCGAGGATGTCGCCGACTCCGGTCGCGCGGCCGCTCACTTGGGCCGACCTCGACGTCCCGCCCGCAAGCGGTGACCAGCGGCATACCACCGCCGTGTGACTGGCGCGAAGCTCGATGGAGCAGGATGAGTCGTCGACATGGTCAATGCTGAATTCTGCATCGCCGGAGAATGCAGTCTCGAGGATGATGTTTGCGACGTCGGCATCCGACAAGTTCCGCGCGGTCACTCTCCAACTTAATGGCTCACCGACGGAGGCCGTTCTCGGGATCACGGAAATCGATGCCGCGAGATCGGCGCCTTCTGGCGGTGGACCGCTCGGCATTGGCTCGACGTTGATCAAGAACTCCTGATCGACGCGGTCACCCTTGACCTTGGCGCGAAGGTTTACGCGGTGCACTCCAATGTCTTCCTGACGTGGCGTTCCGAAAATCGTGTCGTTGCCGTCAAATGCGAGCCAATGGGGAAGGGCGCGTGCGATAAACCTGAGGTGCCGGTCATCGTTCCTCTCGCCGTCTTTGTCAGCGATGAGCACCGTCATTCTGTAGGAGTATGTTCGGCCGACGGCGGCGCTCGTGAGCGGCTCACTCGTAAACACAATGTCGGCGAGAGCTGGTGTATTTGCAGTTAAGGCGACCAGCACGGCAATGAAATGCTTTGAAATCGGCAGCGAATTCATTCTTGGTTTTACTCGAGGGGCTACAAAACTGGTGGGAATAACCGCCCCGCCAGAACTAGGCAGCAAGACAAAGCGAGCCGTTGGCGGGCTCTTTTGAGAACGATTCTACACCCCGGGCTTTCGGTGCGCATGCCTATCAAGGCCCGGCGTCAACGCATGCCAACCTACGAGGCCGGATAAATGCGCGCAGTCGGCTAGATCTCCATCAGGCACTTGTTCGCAAGCCGAGGAGGAGTCCATATAGGACATTTAGGCCCCTCAAGATGCGCGGGTCTGCATGATGCTCAGCCGCCCGTGTTTTCTCGACAGAAGCGCTGCTAGCGTTTTGTAAGTATATTTGCGCATTGCCGCACGCGATTGTAGCCAACACAGTGGTCTGCGACGGCCCCCTCGCGATGACGATGCGCCGTACGATCTGTTTTAAGGTTTTGAGCATAGAGAAATCAAATGTTGGCCAGAGACATCATGACCACGAGCGTCATTACCGTCACTCCGGACACGCCAGTTGAGGAAATCGCACGAACGCTGGTCACTTGGAGGATCAGCGGCGTTCCCGTGGTCGAGGGTGACGGGAGAATCGTCGGGATCGTCAGTGAAGGCGATCTCATGCGGCGTGTTGAATCCGGTACCGAGCCCTACGCATCATGGTGGCTTGCGGGATTCTTCAGTCCCGAGAGCGCTGACGCAAAGTATAGGAAGAGTAAGGGGAAGGTGGCCAGAGAGGTGATGACGAGGGATGTCGAGACCGTCGATGACGAGACCAAGGTCGCCAAGGTCGCTGAGCTTCTCGAGCGACGCGCAATCAAGCGAGTTCCGGTGACCAGAGATGGGAAGCTTGTTGGGATCGTGAGCCGTGCGAACCTTCTCCATGGTCTCGTGACGACGGCGCCAGCACAAACCGTGATTCCGGACGATCAGGCGATTCGGACTAGTATCCTCAAGACGCTGCACAGCAGACGCAGCGCAGACGACATGCTCGTCAACGTAA
>JBFIZG010000589.1:0-2020 GCA_041604955.1 Gemmatimonadales bacterium
ACAGCGCACGGGCGGACACCACCATCGCAAATACCAAACCGCAGCGCCTTACGCCGATCATCGTCACGGCGACGCGTACGTTCAAGGACCTCTTCGAGGCCCCAAACCCGGCCAGCGCGATCGGGAGTGCGACCATTCGGGAGGAGGCGCCCAATACGGTCACCGACCTGTTTTCGTCCTTGCCTGGGCTTGACGTGACCGGTGTGGGTCCTACACAGGGTCGCCCGTCCATTCGCGGACAGCGCGGTCAACGGATTCTCGTGCTCGAGAACGGCATCCGACTCAATAACTCCCGCCGCCAGCAGGACTTTGGAGAGATACCGGCCCTGGTCGACGTGACGTCGCTCGAGCGGATCGAGGTCGTGCGGGGGCCGGCATCGGTGCTGTATGGCAGCGACGCCATCGGCGGCGTGGTGAACCTGATCACCAGAACACCGGTCGATCAGGGGGTGTACGGGGGCATTGGGTACCGCTACAGCACGCACGATGATCAGCAAAAGGTAACCGGAACCGTGGCCGGCCGAATTGGACGCTTTGGGTTTCACACGCACGGGACGTTTCGCGACGCCGAAGCGTACGCGGCGCCGGCTGGCTCGTTTGGCGACATCACGCTGGCGCGTGACACTGCCGTGTTTGACACGGGGGTCCAAGACGAGCACTTCGATGGCTACGTCGATTTCGAGGTGGCCCAGAATCAGCGCACGTTCGTCAAGTTCGAACGCTACCGGGCCGATACGAGCGGCTTCGGCTACGTCGATCCCGCCGCGTACGCGCCCGGGCAACCCCTCATCAAGATCCGCTATCCGTTCCAGCGATTCGATAAGGTCACGGTAGGCTATGAGGCGGCTGGCCTCGGTACTTCGATCGCAGATCAGGTGAATGTCGTCGGGTACTACCAGGACAACGAGCGGCAGTTCGATCTCGACGTGTTCGTTCCCTTCGGGCCCGGCACGCCGCCAGGGGCGGGGGTACACGTCAAGACGAACAATTTCACGGATCTCGAGACGGTTGGATTTCGTATTGAAGCGACCAAGCTGGCAGCCTCACGAGTACTGCTCACGTACGGTGCGGATTTCTTCCGTGACAACTCGGTCAACACGGACGCGAGCGAGTCCACAGTGTTGGGGTTTGGCCCCCCGATGACCGAGGTGAGCACCACCCCACAGGTGCCGAACGCAACCTTCCGGAGCCTAGGCACCTTCGTGCAGGCCGATGTCGAGCTTCACCGCCAGGCCTCGTTGATCTTGGGCCTCCGGTATCAGGATGTAAATGCTGCTACCAACACCACGGCGGGCTTGTCCGATCCCCTCGTCTCCGAGAGTGACCGGACAGCGGTTGGCACGGCGAACGCCGTCGTCCGAGTCACCGACAACCTGAGCCTGATTGGATCGGTGGGGCGTGCGTTCAGGTCGCCGAACTTGGTCGAACGGTTCTTCAATGGCCTCACCCCAGAAGGTGGAGCCTTTCAGGCTCCCAACCCCGGACTGAAACCGGAAACCAGCTTGAACCTCGACTTTGGCGTCCGTTATCGGGACGCCCTCCTATACCTCGAGGGCTTTGTGTTCCGAAACGAGATTCGTGACGGCATCCGCATTGCGCCACGAGGAGATGTCGTGAATGGACTGCCGGTCTTCCATAACGTCAACGTGGACAAGCTGCGGTTCACCGGCGTCGAACTGTCGGGAGACATCATGCTTCCCAACGGATTGTTTTTGGGGTCGAACTACACACATCTCGCGTCGAAGGACGTGCTGGATCCCAGTAGTCCCGTGGGCGACACCTTCTCGGACAAGCTGAACGTCCAATTGGGATATCGGCACCCGAGCGATCGGTTTTGGCTGGAGTACCATGTGCGCCACAACGGGAAGCGCAAAGACATCGACCTGGGAACCAATCCGGTTGGCGAGGTGCTGCCCGCCTTCACCGTGCATACGGCACGGGGCGGCGTCACCGTGTTCCGCAGGGGTACGCACGCGCACCGGTTGGGGATTGCTGTCGCAAACCTCACGAACGAGCTGTA
>JBFIZG010000590.1:0-2001 GCA_041604955.1 Gemmatimonadales bacterium
CACGCGAAAGTTGATCATGAATGTGGCCGGGCCCGGCTCGAAGTAATCGGTGTCTTCGGGGAAAGGAGCCCAAACGGTGAACGCGTTCTTCTCAGACGGCTTGGGCTCCCGCCATTCGAAGATCATTCCGCGGTCTGGCGTCGACGTGATACCCAGGTGCTTGTGATACCATGCCTTCAGTGCCTCGGGTGCCTTGGACTTGAAAAAGATGCCGCCGATGCCCTTCACTCGTTCCATCACTTGTCCTCCGTTTCTCCGTGTGACGCTCCGCCGGGATAACGCAATACACATAATGAACCCGTTCCCGAAGGTAGGTCAAAAGAATCCGTCACCTCGAGTACAAAACGTCCAAATTATCATCAAAACGCGACACGGCGAGTCGCCGGTTCCCCATACCCAGGTGGACGGACTGGGGTGGATTGCCTACGTGCCGAATTTCGTTTCTCCATCCTGCTTCCACAGCCGAGCAGGTGACCGACGCCGAAAGGTCGTGGTAGAGCGACTCGCCGAGTGGACAGCCCATGGACTCGCGGGCATCGCAAAGATAGAAAGAGCCTGGGAAGATCCTCGAGATCGCTGACAAATCCGCAGGGACGGCTTCATCCGCCGTTCACCGTCAATTCACCGCCGCGCTGATAACTCAGACAGTGAACACACCATCCGCGTGGGGGTATTTGCCGTTAATCTGGGGGTGGAGGTAATGAAGACAACGATCACCGCGGCTGCCTGCCTGGCACTCTTCACCGTGCCGGCGCTGGCGCAAGAACGGACCCTCATCGACGGCCCGGTGGAGTCGGGTGGGTTTGGCGGGCCAGTCATCAAGTTTTCCGAGGTCCGCAACCAGTTTGCCGTGTTCGTGGGTGGCAGGGGCGGCTGGATTTTGAACCACACGTTCGTGATCGGCGCGGCCGGTTACGGACTGGCAAGCGACATTCGGTTGGACTCCAGGTTCCCGGGCCGGGACGTCGAGTTCGGTTATGGCGGGCTCGACCTCGAATACATCTACGACTCCAACAGTCTCGTGCATTTCAGCGCGCAGGCGCTGATCGGCGGAGGCGCCATCGACCTCGTCTTCGGTGGGGAGTCCGACGTGGTATTCGTGTTCGAGCCACAAGGTAACGTCGAGCTCAACATGACCAGGTACTTCCGCATCTCCGTCGGTGGCGGCTACCGCTTCGTCAGCGACGTGGACTTTGCCGCCCGTGGAAACGCAGACTTCAGCGCCCCCTACTTCGCACTCACCTTGAAGTTCGGCAAGTTCTGACGCCTGCCCGAAAAAACCCCAGGTCGGTCTCGACCGACGCATCCGGAACCGGTACCTTTTGGATCGATACATCGGTCTGAACGAATCCACCAAGGACAAACAATGCGACGCGTCACCCTATCGGTAGCCCTGATCGCTACGAGTTTACCACTGCTTGGATACGTCTGGGGACAGAACGGCCATCGTGTCGTGGGAGAAATCGCCGACAGGCATCTGACGACCCAGGCCAAACAGCGAATCACCGAGCTTCTCGACGGGCAGTCGCTCGCACAGGTTGGCACCTGGGCAGATGAGATTCGCTCCGACACCTCATGGAGCTGTGCGGCGCCGTTTCATTACGTGACGCTTCCAACCGGGGCTGACTACACGGAAACCCTCGCGCGGGGTGGAGACGCCATCCGCGCGGTGGCGTTCTTCGAGAGCGTCGTGACGAATCCTGCGGCGTCCCGCGGCGACCGGCAACGTGCGCTCAAGTTCCTCGTGCATATCGCCGCGGACATGCACCAGCCGCTCCATATCGGGCGGGGATGCGACCGCGGCGGGAATGACGTTCGGGTCTCGTGGTTCGGCGATGCTACGAACCTCCACTCCGTATGGGATACGCAACTCATTGACTCAGAAAACCTGAGCTTTACGGAGCTGGCACGCTTCCTCGGGGACCCGACTCGCTCCGAGGTTGCGAGACTCCGGCAGGAGAGCCCACTGGACTGGGCGCACGACTCCCAGCGTTATCTGGA
>JBFIZG010000591.1:0-1999 GCA_041604955.1 Gemmatimonadales bacterium
ACGAACAATTTCGGAGGGCCGGACCTTTTTTTCGACCACGGTACACACGTTGCCGGCACGATCGGCGGATGTTACACGGTTGGATCCGTAACGGTAGGCGGTAAAACCCTGAACCTGGCGAAGCCCATGAGCGGCGTTGCACCGGGGGTCCACCTTCACGACTACAACGTTTTCCCGGGTTACGGGGCCGGATTCGTGGCCTTTGGCGGGAGCGCGTTCAGTCACGACATCATTGCCGCCGTCGAGCAGGCCGTTGAAGACGGAATGCACGTCATCAATATGAGCCTAGGCGGTTCCGTGGAGGGCCCGCACGACATCCTCGCGGAAGCTGTCGACAGGGCAGTGGAGGCCGGTACGATTGCGGTGATTTCTGCCGGCAATAGCGGCAACAGCCTGCTCACGGTCGGATCTCCCGGGACCGCAAAAAACGCGATCACCGCTGCCGCCTCTTCAAACGCTCATTTTGCGGTCGGTACCACCATCGACTTCAATGGCACGACCCTGACCGCCGCGGAAGGCGATTTCAACACATTCTCACCCGCAATTACCGCGGACACGTCCGTGACGACGCCGGCCGACGGTTGCGCGGCGATCTCGGAAGATCTTACCGGCGTGATCGCGGTCATCGACCGCGGCGCGTGCACGTTCACGACGAAGGTCCGCAATGCGGAAACCCAAGGCGCCGTCGGCGTGATCATCGCGAACAACGTGGGAGGGTCTCCCATATCGATGGCTCACGACGGCTCGGACCCCTTCCCGACGATTCCCGCAGTCATGATAAGCCAGTCAGACGGTGTGACGTTGAAGGCTCATGTGCCAGGCGCCATCACGGCAGATAGCTCGGGACTCGTCGAACTGCCAGCTACACCGGACGAAATTGCGGGATTTTCGAGCATCGGCCCGACGCCGTTCGACTTCCGGCAAAAGCCTGACGTTGCCGCTCCCGGAGTCAACGTGCTGTCGAGCGTATTCAACGGTGAATTCGCGTTCTTCCAGGGGACATCAATGGCAGCGCCCCATGTTGCCGGTTCCGTCGCGTTGCTATTGGCGGGCGATCCAGCAATGACACCCGAGCAAGCGAAGTCAGCGATCGTGAACAATGCAGTACGTAATGACACTCTGGAGTTCGGGACGTTCTCCGGTCTCGTTTACGGCCCACTGGCTCGTGGCGGTGGCCGGCTCGATGCTTTGACTGCGCACCAGGCTTCCTTTTTCGCCAGCCCGGCCAGCATCGGCTTCGGCGGGCATACCGGCGGCAGTGCGTTCGCGTCCGGAACGCAACTGAGTATTCAGAATCACTCCGGCACCGATGCCACGTGCTCGCTGAGCGTCGCGCCTCAGCGGATATGGGCGGGCGTAGGACTTCCGGTCAGTGATTTCGTCATCAACCCCAAGGATCCAGGCAACGTGTTCCTCGCGCCATGGGCTTTCACCGGTGGTGCCGGGCAGTACATAAGCCTGAGTGACGCATCGGTGTCCGTCCCCGATGGGGGTTCCAGTACCGTTTCCGTAACTTTCGATTCGGGCCGGAATCTCTCCGGGACCGGCTGGTCGTTTGGTGACATTGTTGCCGAGTGTGGTTCCAGCACCCTGACAATCCCATGGTCCGTGATATTCCAGCGGAACAATGGGGCACTGAATGGCCACGCGCCCAGTGGGTTCCTGGTTGATCCCGAAGGCGCGGTAATTGCTACGAAGTCAGGAGCCGTATTACCTGCCGTCGAGTAATTCGACTCAGGCACAGCGCAATAAACAAAGAGGCTGCCTGGAGAGGCAGCCTCTTTTTATTGCAGGTCGAACATGGATAAAAGATCTTTGCGACCGATCCAGGTCTATGACCTTGACCGGGCTCGTTATAGCCTCCCGGAATGCGCGGGATCCGCGCTGAAGGAAAATTGGTGGGCCCGCCAGGACTCGAACCTGGGACCAAGAGATTATGAGTCTCCTGCTCTAACCAACTGAGCTACAGGCCCGCCCGGGTTCTGGACTATAGCAGAGG
>JBFIZG010000592.1:0-1989 GCA_041604955.1 Gemmatimonadales bacterium
ATGGTCGATTTCGTCTCCTTCGTGCTGGACGATCTTCAGGAAACGTGGACCGGTATTTTCGAACGGCGGGGTGGACGCTACCAACCGTCGCGATTGGTGCTGTTTCGCGATGCGATCCGCTCAGCCTGTGGCTTTGCGCAGTCGGCCTCGGGACCGTTCTATTGTCCGGGCGACCAGAAGGTATATGTCGACTTGAGTTTCTTCGAGGAGTTGAATCGGCGGTTTCAGGCACCGGGTGATTTTGCGCAGGCGTACGTGCTGGCCCACGAAATCGGCCATCATGTGCAGACGATCACCGGCATCGAGGCGCAGGTGCGCCAGGCGCAACAGACGCGTCCTCGCGATCGCAATCGCATCCAGGTATTGATGGAGCTGCAGGCCGACTGTTATGCCGGCGTTTGGGGGCATTCCACCGCTCGCCGGAATCTGCTCGACCCCGGGGACGTCGAAGAGGGGTTGACCGCCGCCGCCGCCATCGGTGACGATCGCATCCAGCGGCAGTCAACTGGCTATGTCAACCCGGAATCGTTCACCCATGGATCGTCAGAGCAACGCGCGGCGTGGCTCAGACGCGGATTGGAGAGCGGCAACATCGACAACTGCGATACCTGGGCGGGGATGTAAGGCACCCTCGGCTAGGCCGGCGTGTCCTGACTCTTTCCCTGTGTCAGCAGCCGCTCGTGAAAATCGAGTCGCTCTTGGAGTTCCGTAACCTCGTCCCTAAGCAGTCGCGTCTGCTCGTATATCCCGTCCACCGCTTCGGAGAGCTGAGAAACCTCTTCCGGTTTCTGCATCGACGCCTTCGCCTTGTAGCGGAGATGCATCCCGATCAACACGAACGTTCCCATCCCAAACAGCGCAATGAGCGGCGCGACGTACTCGAGGATTTCAGGTGGCATGTTTGTCCCTGCAGGTTACGCGGGTATCAAAGTCACGGGCCATACTTGTAGATTCTGCAATCGGCACTCTCCACCTTCCACACCTAGTTTCTTCGTCTCCCGCGTCGCTCAAACCGACGTCGCAGATCTTCGAGAACCGGACCGACTCGTTCGTACCAGCTCGAGCTGAGGCGCCGCGATCTCCGGTCCCAGTACGGCGAGCAACTCCGCTCCGGCGCGGTGCCCTCGAGAAAGACCTCTCGTTCCCCGCGGCAGCCAGGTCCTGCGCGCAGCCCGGTCTCACGATCGACCTCGACGACGTCTACGCCATCCGGGATCGAGAACGTGCCCCCGTCGCCATTTCGCCCCAGGGCGGCCACGAGGAATCGGGCGAATATCGGGAGGGCGGCTCGAGATCCGGGGAGCCCAATGGTCCGTCCATTGTCGAATCCCACCCAGACGCCCACGGCGAGCGTGGGTGTATACCCGATGAACCAGGCGTCTCGAAAGTCGTTGGTGGTGCCGGACTTCGCGGCGACGGTCCCGCGAAACCCGCGACTCCTCAGCGCGCGACCCGTTCCACGTTCTACGGCGCCCCGGAGTGCCGAGGTCACCAGGTACGTCTCGGCCGGCTCGAATGCTCGTTCGCCATCCACGTCGACGCGACTCAACACGACCCCGTGCTTGTCGATCACACCCAGCATGGCGTTCGAAGGAGCGCGATATCCCTCGGCCGCAAACACGCCAAACGCCCGGGTCATCTCCAGCGGAGTTACCTCGGAGGAGCCCAGAGCCAAGCTGAACACTGGTGTCAGCTTGCTCTCAATACCGAGTCTTTTCGCGGTAGTGACGATGTGCCGCGGCCCGATGGCCATGCCGAGCCTCGCGAACGGAACGTTCAGCGAGCGCTCGAGGGCTTCGCGGAGTGTAATGGTGCCGCGAAACCGGTTGTCGTAGTTGGCGGGCCGCCAGAGGCCGGCGGGTGTCTCCACCTCGAGCGGAGCGTCGTCGAGCGTAGATGCGAGGGTGAAGGTCTCGGGTTGGGTGGTTAACGCGGTGAGCGCCACGATGGGCTTGAAGGAGCTTCCGGGTTGGCGATGCGCATGCACTG
>JBFIZG010000593.1:0-1981 GCA_041604955.1 Gemmatimonadales bacterium
CGTTCCCCGTCATGATCAGTGATATGAATATGGCCGGCACCAAGTAGGCGAAAATGAGCACGCAGTATTGCGCGACCTGCGTGTAAGTGATGCCCTTCATGCCACCGAGTACCGCATAGAAAAACACAATGCCCATCCCGATGAACACACCCTGCTCGATGTTCACATCCAGGAACCGCGAAAACACGATACCCACGCCGCGCATCTGTCCCGCAACATAGGTGAACGACACGAAAATGGCGCAGACCACCGCCACAACGCGCGCGATTTGTGAGTAGTAGCGGTCGCCGACAAAGTCCGGCACCGTGAATTTGCCGAATTTGCGGAGATATGGCGCGAGCAGGAGAGCGAGGAGGACGTACCCACCGGTCCAACCCATGAGGTAGACCGACCCGTCCCGCCCCATGAACGAAATCAGGCCGGCCATGGAGATGAAGGACGCCGCGCTCATCCAATCTGCGGCTGTTGCCATCCCATTCATAACGGGCGGCACGCGTCCGGCCGCCACGTAGAACTCACCCGTGGAATGCGCGCGCGCCCATGTGGCAACACCGAGATAGAGCGCGAACGAAAGTCCGATCATCACGAACGTCCACGCGCCGACACTCATGCGCCCGGCTCCCGTTCATCTACGTTGTGCGCTCGATCCAACCGGTTCATGAGAAACACATACACAAAGATCAAAACGACGAACACGTAGATCGACCCCTGCTGCGCGAACCAGAATCCCAATTTGAATCCGCCGATACGGATGCGGTCGAGTTGCTCCACAAACAGAATGCCAAACCCGTACGACACCAGAAACCAGATCCCGAGGAGCAGACCTAGGTATCGGAGATTGGTCTTCCAGTACCGTTGTCGTCCGTTGTCGTCCGCCATTATTCGTCCTTGCACGGCAAAAGGGGACGTGCGGTGAAGTTCGGTGCCGTCATTTGGTACAACGATCCGTCCGACGGCGCAAGGATCGAGCACGTCCTCCCGCCATCTCGTAGACCAAAAGAGGGAGATCCATCACACTTCGCAATCTGGCCACCGCTTACCTTGGTGCTCGTTCACCACATCCAGCCGACGCCCGTGCGTCCACCATTCGAATGTGATCGAGGTCACGTTGAGCCGAGCTCAGCATCTGTACGAACGACTCCTGGCCGGGGGAGAACCGGCGATCGAGACGCTCATCGCCGATCGGGCGGCCGAAGAGCTGTTTCTCGACTTCCGGCGCTCCGCTGATGATGGGGAGGGCGAACGTCTTCACATCAACGACCGCCGGAATCTCGCAAGGGCCATTTCGGGCTTTGGAAATTCAGAGGGCGGTGTCATCGTCTGGGGCATCGACTGCCGCAACTTGCCCGATCGGGGGGATCCGTCAACCGCCAAACGGCCAGTTGCCAATCCGACACGGTTCGCCGATTGGCTGGCCGAGGCATCGTCTGGCTGCACGCTCCCGGCTCACGATGGTGTGCACCACCGTCCGATTGAGACGGCGATCAAGAACCGAGGCTTCGTTTTGAGTTACGTGCCCAAGAGTCACTTGGCACCTCACCAGTGCCTAGCGCCAGTCCAGTACTTTCACCGAGCGGGCTCTGATTTTCTGCCGGTACCTCACGCCTTGTTGGCCGGCATGTTCGGCCGATCGCCCGCGCCTCAGATTTGCCACGAATGGTCGCTCGTCCAAGCGGATGTGAGTCCTGCCACTGGGAAGGCGCGGGTGATTCAGCTTCGGCTCGACTTTCGACTCACCAGTGTCGGTCCCGGGCTGGCCAGAGACATGTTCGTGACCGGAAAGATTCAACTTCCCGGCGACGACTCTGAACTGACCTTGGGACTGGAGGACGAAGCGTCGTGGGTGGGTCACATGTCGTCGGGCGGGCGATTTTCTCTCGTGGCCAGAGACGGCGTCAAGCTCGCGCCTGAGATGGTCATGCGGCCGTTCTTTCTTCAGTGGGCACTCGAACAGCCGTTTACCAGGCCCTTCCGCTTCCTC
>JBFIZG010000594.1:0-1966 GCA_041604955.1 Gemmatimonadales bacterium
CAGTCCCGACGCGCCGAGCCCCAACACGATCGGCGCCCACGCGGCGGCATCCCACGGTGCGACACGTACCACGACCCACGTCAAGACGCCACCGATAATCGCAGCAAACGCCTCTGGCAGACCCGCTCGGTTTGTATACAGTCCCATCACGATCGGAACGAACAGACTCACGACCAAGACGGAGTAGAAGATCGTAAGCGCCGCTATGACTGATTCGAGCACGATAGCCAGGAGAACACCCAGCGTCCCGCCCAAAACCGCCGCAAGGCGCGCGACTTGCAATACTGCACGATCATCGGCATTGGGTTTCAGAAATCGTTTGTACAAATCCTTCGACAGCGACGTGGCCAGCATGAACAAGATCGCATCCGCCGAACTCAGCTCAGCCGACACGACGGCGGCAAGCCCGAGGCTGCCAATCGCAAGCGGGAGTCCTTCCATCAACACCGTTGGCAGCGCCAGATCCATGTTCACGAGTTCGGGCTGATACACCCGCGCGATCATGCCGATCATCGGAGGGATCGCCGCAAACACCATGAGCGCAAGCGCAGCCGCCCCTAGGCCGAGACGAATCGCACGCTCGTCCCGCGCGCCATACACTTTCTGGATCAGACCGGGGGAGATGACGAATGCCGGCCCCAACAAGAGCAAGTACGTCCAGCCCGAATCGCCGCTTTGGAACGCATTGAAATACGTCGACGAGGTGGAGGGGGCAGCCGCGACAATGGCGCCCCATCCGCCTGCCCTTGCAAGCGCCAACGGGAACGCGACCGCGAAGCCGCCAAACAACACGACAAGCTGGACGAGATTGACCCATGCCGACGTGAGGAGACCACCGGCCGCAAAGTACGCGGTCATCACGGCTCCACCGATCAGGCACCCCATCGCCTTTGGCACACCCGCGACGACGTCGAGAATGAACGCAACCGCGATGATCTGACCCGCAAGAATGGCGAGCGTCGCCAACCACAACAGGATGGCAATGGTCGCACGCACGGACTGGCCGTATCTGAGTTCGAGAAAGTCGCCCACCGTGTAGAGCTGGGATTCCCGCGCAATACGCCAAATCTTTGGCCCGAGCCAAAACGCCAGTGCGAGGGTCCCGATGCCGGCCGAGCCGACCCACCACCACCCGCTCAGACCATCACGGTACCCGAGCGACGCGGCCCCCACAGTCGATCCGGCTCCGATATTTGCGGCGAGCACCGTGGCGAAGATGAGTACCGGACCAAGCCGCCGTCCGGCAACAAAGAATCCCCCGCTGCTGTCTACCCGCCGGCCGATCCACAGACCGAGCGCGACCAGGCCGGCCGCGTACACTACGAGCAGTACGAGGTGAGAGTTCAATGGAAGTGCTATCGACGCGACAGGTCGGATGCCGCCGGAAGACCCGGAAGACCCGAAGCCGCACGCGCTCCACGGACAACCGCCCGCGCAACCACCTCGGCCGCGAGGGCGCCGATCGTTCCCGGATCCGCGGCCCCGGCGTACGTGCCCGTCGCGAGCGAAAACATCGTATCGCCGTCGGCGGGCGTATGCGCTGGGTAAATCGTGCGAGCGATTCCAGCGTGCGCCATCTGCGCGACTTTCGTGACCTGAGCTTTGGTGAGGATGGCGTTGGTCGCGACGACACCGATCATGGTGTTTCCACCCGGCGACGATCGGTTTGAGAGACCGGAGCGGATGAGCGTTCGAGCGTCGATAAGCCGGTCACCTTCCGGCGACCGGACCCCCGCGACCACGTCTCCCGTCGATGGATCGATGACGTCACCGACCGCGTTCACCGCCACCAACGCGGCAACGGTCAGACCGTCCGGGAGCGTGATGGAGGCCGTGCCCAAACCCGCCTTCATTGCGCGCCCAAACCCACGGAGTTTCCCGACCGTCGCGCCGGCACCGGCCCCGACATTGCCTTCAAGAACGGGACGTGAAGATGCGACTGTCGCCGCTTGGTATCCGCAATCCG
>JBFIZG010000595.1:0-1949 GCA_041604955.1 Gemmatimonadales bacterium
CCGGGAGATCCGGCGGTTGAGCGGAAGTCGCCCGATTCTCGCGGTGGTCAAGAACAACGCGTATGGTCTCGGCCTCACCACGGCGGCGCCACTGATCGACGGTCAGGACGCCATCGCCGGGTTCGCGGTGGTCAAGCCGGACCAGGCGATCGCCCTTCGGGACGCAGGCGTCACCAAGCCGATTCTCTTGATGGGTTACGTACCGGAGGCCGTCGGTCCGGAGCTCATGCATCGTGAGATCGAGTTTGCCCCGTTCAGCGAAGGCGTCGACGCCATGTACGCGGCGTTGTCCCGACAGTTTGGCCGGCCAGTTCCAGTGCACCTGTACATCGACACGGGCATGGCCCGGTTGGGCATGCCCGCGCATCGGGCGCTTCCGTGGGTTGTGGCTCTCACAAGCCAGCCCGAGATCGCCATTCGCGGCATGTTCACCACGTTCACCGAAGACGCCGATTTCGACGACGACCAACTGGCACGCTTCACCGCCCTGGCCAGCCAAGCGCGTGCCATGGAGATCGATCTCGGATACCTGCATGCGGCATCATCGCATGGCGTGTTTTTCCGGCCCAACGCATTGCTCGATATGGTGCGGCCGGGTCTCCTGTTGTACGGTGCCTATCCCTCGGGAGCCAAGGAAACAGGGCGTGCAAACCTTCGGCCGGCTCTGCGGCTCAAAGCTCGCGTCGTGCGGGTCGAACAGCTGGCGGCGGGAGAAAGCGTGAGCTACGGGCGGAACTACGTGGCGAGCAAGCCAACCTGGATCGCGACGTTACCCGTGGGGCACGCCGACGGGTATCCGAGACGCGCAGTCGAAGGTTGCGAGGTGCTGATCGACGATCGCGTGTATCCCGTCATCGGCGCCGTGAGCGCGAGTCACACCATCCTCGAACTGGGCGACGACCCGTCAGTGTCGGTCGGTGACGTGGCGACGCTGATCGGGCCGGATCATCCTGCGATTCACCCAAACGCCATTTCGGAGCGCGCTGGCGTCTCCGTGTATGACGTGTTGATGCATCTCAGCTCGGCGTTGCCGAGGTGGGTGGTGTGAGACCGCAAGTCTTCTAGGGAGACCCAAGTCCCACGACCGCCTCGACGACCCGCTCCAACTCATCGATCGTGTTGTATATATGCGGGCAGAACCGCAGTCCTGCTCCGCGGCGGGCGCAGCCGATGTTGTGTTTCTCGTAGAGCACCGGGAACGCTCTGGCGGGGTCGAGACCGGGAGCGGCGAAGACCACCACCCCACCACTCAATTCCGCCGCCATCGGTGTCGTAAAGGTGGCGTCTGGCAAGCGTTCCGCGATCCGCGTTTTGAGATGGGTCGCGAGTTCACGCACGCGATCGGCGATTCGGTCCACGCCAATCGTATTGTGGAAGGTCGTGGCGGTTCCCATCGCAGCCACGGCGGCGTCGTCTCGTTGACCCAGGTTGTCGAATTTCCGGGCGCCGTTTTCGAGGGCGCTCGTCCAGCCCACCCCCACGTTACTCGGCCAGAGATCGGCGATCGTCTCGTTCCGTACGTACAGCACGCCGGCCTCTTTGGGACCGACGAACCATTTGTGTGCGCTTCCGGTATAGAAATCACACCCAAGGTCGTGCAGGTCGACACGTTCGGCTCCAAACGTCTGCGCGCCATCGATGAGCGTCAGGACGTCACGCTCGCGGGCGACCCTACAAAGCTCCTTTGCCGGCAATCGGATTCCCGAGACGTTGGAGACGTGACTGAACGAAAGCACTCGTGTCCGCGGCCCCAAGGAGCCGATGAATACGTCGGCGAGCTGGGTCTCTGATGTCGGGGTCACAGGTGTCGCGACGCGCTTGACCGTGTAGCCATACCGTTTGGCGCGAACGTCCCACGCGATGTTGTTGGTCGGATGGTTCTGGTCCCAGATCACCACCTCATCCCCGCCTCCCAGGGTGAGACCGTTGATCACCGCGTTGTTGCCCTC
>JBFIZG010000596.1:0-1949 GCA_041604955.1 Gemmatimonadales bacterium
ATCGTGCCGCGCTCCTCGCCAGGTTGGCCTCCGAGGTTGGATGGGCAATGAAGGTGGCCGTGGCTGGGAAGGCAACGTTTCCGGCCGTGTGATCGCCATGGTCGGAGCAAATGATGACGTGCGTGACGGGTTGATCAGTAATGTCTGCGATCGCCCGGAGCATCCGCTCGGTTTCGGCGGGACTCCCCTGACCGTCGGCCACCAGCACGCCTGCCGACGTGACGACGAAGAGGCTCACCGTCGTGAATTGCTCATTCCCTGCGCTCCGAAGTTGCTCATACGAGTAGACATCGGCGGCAAGCTGCTGGATTCGAGGGAAATCACTGTCGCTGAAGCCTCGGACGCTCGGGGCTCCGGTGCGAGGAACCTCCTCGTGGCCGCCGGGCGTGTTCCGCCGGTCACAGGCTAGGAACGCCGCGACAAGACAGACGAACACGGCGGATCGCTGGAACATTCTTCCTCCTCCATTCACCAAGGGCGCGTACGGGCCGGGTCTGTACGAGCGGCATTCACCGTGCCTGACTTGCGGCGGCGCACGCACGATCGTAACTCTATTCGTCAAGGAGGCCTTCCCCATGAACAGATTATGCCTTGTCATCGGCGTCCTGGCGACCGTCGTGTCGCTGTCGACGCCAGCACGTGCTCAACGCCCTGCCACGACCCCCGAACAACGAGCCCAACGGCAACTCGAACAAGCGCAGGCGCTCCTGCGGGATCTTCAAATGCCGAGGCCGATTGCGGCCCTCAATTCGGTCTGGATTGAGGAGTTGACCTGGATGGAGGTTCGCGATGCGATTGCCGATGGCAAGACCACGGTGATCGTCTCAACCGGTGGGATCGAGCAGAACGGTCCGTACGTCGCGACCGGAAAGCACAACTACGTGCTCCAGACCGCCTGTGAAATGATTGCCCGGGAGCTTGGCGACGCGCTCTGCGCACCGATCATCAAGCTCGTTCCCGAGGGTACCATCGATCCGCCGTCCGGTCACATGCGGTATCCGGGAACGATCAGTCTCCGGCAGCAAACCTTTGAAGCCGTCCTGACGGATGTTGGGTCCAGTCTGGCGCAACATGGGTTTGAACACATCGTCTACATCGGTGATAGCGGCGGCAATCAACGTGGGATGGCAAACGTCGCGCGGGCGCTGGACGGACGGTGGCGACAAACGAGCGTTCACTACATCCCCGAGTTTTATGACAACGACGGTGTCGAAGCGTACCAAACAGAGAAATTTGGTATTACCGAGGTCAGTGAAGGGTTCCACGATTTCTACTGGCTCACGGCCATGCAGATGGTTACGGATCCCTCCACGGTGCGGTACGATCAACGCGTTGCGGCCGGCAAGGCGAGCATCAACGGCGTCAGCCTCGTACCGATGGAGCGAACACTCGAGGTTGGGAAGACGTTGTTCCAGTACCGGGTGGATCGTACGGTGGCGGCGATTGAATCCGCCCGCACGCGCACGGCGTCCCAGTAACTCCATGACTGCCGACGAGCGAGCCACGATCGAGACTACGTCGTGGCTCGCTCGTCAGCAGCCGCCGATCTAACTAATCCGCCGGCGCCAATCGGTGATGATCTTTGGTGCGTCCTGGAGCATTTGGTTGAGCTCGGCGATGACGCCGTCGACGATTGCCGAGAGTTCTTGGGCGCGCTGCGCGGCGGCCGTCTCGATTTCTCCCAACACCTCGAGCTGCCCATCCGTCGGGCGCGCCTGCGGTCCTCGCATGTTCCGCGACACGAACCGCAACTGCTCGATGAGTCGCGGCCAATCCCGGTAGTTCATACTGCCGGGTGGACGCCGGAGCTCCGCATCCAGTGCCGTGAGTTTATCGTTGGCCTGGCCTGCCGTCTCCCGTACGGCTGCCTCGTTCGCCAGGTTCTTCCCGTCTATCGATTCCAAGAGCCCCGTGATCTGGCCCTTGATGTCGGTGATGGTGCCGGCCAT
>JBFIZG010000597.1:0-1947 GCA_041604955.1 Gemmatimonadales bacterium
AAGGAGCAGCTCGGGGCGCTGCTCGCGTTCCCCGAACCAATTCGAGAGCACATCGATTCTGGACTCGAGCGTTTCCACTCCCACCCACGTGCTACCGAGACGAACGCCTCCCGGCCGACCGTGGGAAACGATGTGCACTGCTTCCAGTCGTGTTCGGGCGGTGAGCAGTGAGGTGAGCTGGGCAAGACCGTCACGGGTCCCATCGAGCACCACTACCTCCGCGCTCGGAGCAACGCCAGCGGCCAAGTGCTCCCAGCTCTTGACCTCTGGATCGATGAGCACCAAAGTCTCGCTGGGCACGATCCGGGCGTTGTGCGCGTTCCCCGTGCCCCGAGGTGCTTCGCGGGGAAACGGCTTTGCCTCCACATCGACCGACAGGGTAAGCGCGAGGGTCAGCACCGATGCGATAAGGTAATGGCCGAAGCGTGCCACGCTCGGAACTGCGCCCAGCGCTCGGCGCTCATCGGGCAGCGGCATGGTCTTGTGCATAAACGATCCCTCCTCCAAGGGCGAACGCAACCGCTTTCGCAAGATCTGTGCCGATAGAGAGTTTATTCATCCGGCTCAGAAGCTTGCGTAGCCAAACAACCATGCCCTCCCGCCGCTGGTGTAAAGAATTCCGACGGCGTCTCAACGCCTTTTCTTCCCAAACGACCCCAAGATGTGATGCGGTTCACAGAATGCACGGCTTCGGTGGGGCAGGCGTGTAAGAAATACCGACAACGACAGGACCGCCCCATAAGGCAGGACTACTCGCCGCACAAGAGAGAAGCTAAGCGTTTACTCGAACGAATCCGAGCCAGACCGGGTTAAGGACTGTGCGAGAGGTATGCGTAAGCATGGCTTGTCGGTGCGGCCTCAGCTCCGTCTCGCAGGCGCCCTCAATGAAGCAAGCGACTCACCGACCTCAACGTCGCGTGCCGCCGTGTTTCGAATGAGATTGAGCGCTGAATCATGGTGTTCCTCGCGCTCCGCTCGCTGGAGCGTGAGGCGACATGAACGGATGAATACTGTGACCCCACCCCCATAAGGGTCTCCCTGAGGATATCAAGGAGACGTGGCGGGCGGACCACGGCCCCGACGTGTGAGAACATACGCGTCTAGCGCAATTGTTGAAGGCACTCCCGGCGCCGCGCAAAGTGCCATGGCCAGATTCGTTTCGGACTCACCGAGTATTGACGAATGGTTTCGATCCAGCGTGATCGATTAGGCAAATCGAAGGTTGCAGCCGTTGTGGTCGTGAGCTTAACGACCCTGTCCTGGTCCCACCTGATATCCGATTCGGACCAAGAACTCTCGCTTGTCTCGGAGCAAGCTATACCATTGCTCTCATCACGAACTTTCTCGCAGGCGTCTGCCAGTCAAGAGAACTATCCTCCGATCAAGTCTCCAGACCGAAATGGTTTCGGTGGCCAGGCCGTGCAACGCTCGACCGAAGAGAGGCAAATTCGGCACTTGGGACATACGTCAGATTGGGGCTCCGGTTGGATCGATATCGGGTTGGTCGGAGCGGTTAAGTTGCAGCTGGATTTGTCATGGGCTGACTTGAGTGACGTCGATCTTCGATGGGCGCACCTTCTAAAGCCCGATCTCAGTGGCGCCGTTCTCATCGGCACGAATCTCAGCTGGACCTCGCTAATTGACGCAAAGCTCGATGATGTGGTGCTCATCCACGCCCGGATTCAGTCCGCCAACTTAGGGCGGGTGCAGATGCAAAGAGCCAACTTGTCCTGGGCAACGCTGCATTCCTCCAGTCTCGTCGGGTCAATGATGACCGAAGCAGTTTTCTATGAAACCGACCTCCGGTTCACTAACCTCTCCTTTGCAAGTCTGGACGACTCGGACTTAACGGGCGCCGATCTTCGTCGAGCGTTGCTGGTCTGAGCAAGCCTGCGCTGCGCAGCGCTGGTCGGCGTCGATCTTCGTGGAGCGGACCTGCGCGACACG
>JBFIZG010000598.1:0-1930 GCA_041604955.1 Gemmatimonadales bacterium
AAGGTGACCGTGCCGGTGCGCACGTCCCGGCCCGGCTTGAGCCGTACGCTGACCCAGCCCAGCCGGTCGGATTGGACCTGCAAACCAACTGAAGTCGTCTCGTGGTCGGTGCCTGCCGGCTCCGCGCCGTCTGCCTCAACCGTCACGTAGGTCGGCGTTACCACCGGCACATCCCATTGATCCACGAGCCGCAGGCGGAATTCGTGGAGTGTCTGGCCGTCTGCGATGAGCCGGATGGGCGCGGCCGAGCCGATAAACTTGGCTGGGGCGCCGGAGACGTGAACGGAAAGGCTGTCCCAGCGTTCCTGATTCCACGAGTTAAGCATCCGGAGGCGCAGGGTGTGCGGACCGCGGGCGAGTTGGACAGCGATGAAGTCATGGATGCCGTCGGCTCGGATGGTTCCGTCGGCAAGGAGAGAGTCTTCAGAAAACAACTCGACTCGCGCGCCGGGTTCGCCACGAACGCCGATGTACACGCGGTCGCTCGAGAATACTCGTCCATCTGCCGGATCAAAGATCTCAACGCCCGGGCCGGCAACAAATGCCCGTTTCTTTTCGGCCGCGCGGTCGTCGGCAGTGCGAAGCGCAGCAATTCGCAGGTCGGACGCACTCGTGTGCCGTGTCGGACGGAGGTGGACGGTGACGGTCTCTGCGGGTTGGTCCTTGAATGACCAGTGCAGTACGGACTGTCCGTTTCGATCGCGTTGCATTCGCGGCTGATGGGAACCACCATTTGTCGATTCGGGTTCTCCGTTGACGTGTTCCCAGCCGGACGGCAACACGTACGTCATCTCATGGTTGCCAGTGCCGGGCGGGGTGAGCAACAATTCGACCGACGCGCCCTCGGCAATGGTTTCCGGGTCGGGTAGCGTCGTCGAGGGTGCCTGGGCAAATGTCCGACGTTCTGCCCACGCGCTCGAATCGCTCACAGCCACCGTGAGTTGTAGCTTGTTTGCGAGCCCTGTTTGGATCACCACCGACGCCGAGTCGTCTTGGGTGTCCGACCACGCGCGAATAGTGAGTCGGCTGCCCGGCGCCATGCCGGGGAGCGGCAACGGACCGTGCTGATGCCGTGCGATGATCTCTTCGCCGTTCAGGACGACTGCGGAGTCGATCGCGGGCGTGAACTCAGCAGTGAGTCCCTCGATAGGTTCGCGGTTCTCGTTGCTAACGGCTAGGTGGTGCTCGACAGATGGGGGGCGCACCAGCCTGAGTTCGACACGGCGGTTAAGCTGACGGGCGAGAAAATCGGTGCCGGTCGCGACCGGTTGGGTTGCACCGTAACCGCGAATGATGACGTATGGCCCGAGCAGATCGAGCCGGCGAAAGTGTTGCAGCACGGCCCGCGCGCGCGCGAGCGAGATGCTGCTGTCTGCTGCGGCAGTGGTCTGTACATCGGTGTGGCCCGCGATCTCAACGGGGCATGCAGCCGACGCCGCCATGGCGCCAAACAATCGATCACGGTTCTGCGTGGGATCGATGACAAACCGGGGTTCGTTGCTCCCGTCCCGAAAGTGCGCGACAACGATTGGTTTGCCCTCAGGGAATTGTCGAAGCACGTCTTGGCACAGCGGAATGGACTTGAGCCGCGCCGTGATTGGGAGATGGACTTGTGCAACGCTTGCGGCGGACGGTGTCACCCGAAAATTGACGCGAGGAGTCGTCCAGCCGTCGACATCGAGCGTCTTGAGATGCTCATCGATACCTGAACCGTTGAGTCGGTATATTGCTGGAAGCGTCGTATCATCGAGCCTGAACGCGTGACGCCCCGGGCGCAGATTGCGAAATGAGTACTTGCCTTCGTTGTCGGTCGTTGCGACTTCACCGTCGTCCGTCCACACGTCTACGCCGTCAACCCCTGGCTCGTTGGAATCTTGCCTGCCATCGGCGTCCAAATCCAGCCAGATTTTTCCAATGACGGTGCGGGTCT
>JBFIZG010000599.1:0-1926 GCA_041604955.1 Gemmatimonadales bacterium
ACACTCTTTCCCTACACGACGCTCTTCCGATCTAGGCGCTGGAACGACGTGCAAATCGCCTATGGGCTGACCGAGACGTCACCGACGGTAACCATGACGCGGTTCGACGACCCGGACGAGGCCCGGGAAGCCACCGTGGGGCGGCCGTTGCCTGGTGTGGAGGTCAAACTGGTCACGCCCGAATCGGCGGCGTCTCTCGAGTCTGGAGCGGCCGGGCAGCTTGCCGTGCGAGGACCAAACGTGATGCAAGGGTATTTCCGCATGCCGTCCGCCACCAAAGCCTCGTTTACCGATGACCGCTTCTTTCTGACGGGCGATCTCGCGTCCATTGACGCCGAGGGATACGTGACCATCGTAGGGCGTCGCGATGAAACCATCATCCGGGGAGGATACAACATCGTGCCCCGCGAAATTGAAGACCTCCTGCGTACCCATCCGGCAATTGAGGATGCGTGTGTGTTGGGTGTGCCGAATGAAATCCTCGGTGAGCTGATTGCCGCGTGCGTGGTGCCAATCGAGGGCGCCATCGTCACGGCAATTGAACTCAAGGAATTCTGTGGCGACCAGGTCGCCGAATACAAGGTGCCCGACCTGGTCCGCTTTCTCGACCGGGTCCCGCGCGCCGGAAACGGCAAGGTCCTGCGTGACCAGTTGATGCGTACGCTGAGCCTCGAAGTGAGTCCAACATGACGCAGTCACCGTCATGGCGGTCACCGCGGTCGCCAACAGAGAGCAGGGGACCCGGTGCGTCCCATGCGGCGCTGTTGATCGATTTCGATAACGTGACCTTGGGAATTCGATCGGATCTTCAGACCCAACTCCGGCGGCTTTTGGACTCCGATTTCATCAAGGGGAAGGTGTCGGTGCAGCGTGCCTACGCGGACTGGCGGCGATATCCGCAGTACATCGTGCCGCTATCCGAGGCGTCCATTGATCTCATCTTTGCGCCAGCGTTTGGCGCAAACAAAAAGAACGCCACCGATATCCGCCTGGCCATCGATGCGCTCGAACTCGTCTTCACGCGACCCGAAATTGGCTTGTTCATCTTGCTGTCAGGCGACTCTGATTTTTCCGCACTCGTGCTCAAACTGAAAGAATACGGAAAATACGTGATCGGCGTCGGGCTTCGAGAATCGTCCAGCGACCTCCTCATCCAGAATTGCGACGAGTACTATAGCTACAGCGAACTCACCGGTCTGACGAAGACGAGTGATGTAGAACATGTCCAGCACGACCCGTGGGAACTCGTCGTTCGCGCAGTGCAGCAGATGCGTGAGGACGGAGACGTCATGCGTTCCGATCGCCTGAAACAAGTGATGATGAGTATCGACCCGACCTTTGCCGAGAAGAACGCGGGCTTCAACCGGTTTAGCAAGTTTGTGCTCGAAGCGAGCCAGCGCGGGCTCATCACCGTCACCAAGCTGGAAAACGGACAGCATGAGGTTGACCTCGGTCCGAATGCCAACGTGATGCCCGCGGAACTCGCTGCGCCGCCAGCCGCGCCGCAGAAAAAGAGTGCGCCTCGGGCGCGCAAACGTCGGAGTCCGAAACGAAGTGACGATACTGCCGCGAAGTCCGTCACACTCAGCGAAATATTCGATGTCATGGCAACCGTGTTGGTCGAACTCGGAGCCGTTGGGGAGCAGTCGACCGATGCGGAGCAGGTTCGGGAAGCAATCGAGGGGAAGCTTGGCCGCGACGACGTCCCGGTGCTCGATGCGAAGCGGTTCCCACGCGTCCTGCGGCAGGCCCATGATGCCGGGCTGATCGAGCTCGTCAAGCGAGATGATGAAGTGTATCTCCTGCGCTTGAGTCCCACGGCTCCCAAGGAAACGGATTCCGGCGACCCGCCGACGAGTGCGACCGGTAGCGCGGCGTCAGAGGCAAAACCCAAGAAACGGGCGACCGCGCGCCGCTCGAGATCGC
>JBFIZG010000600.1:0-1922 GCA_041604955.1 Gemmatimonadales bacterium
CGCCGCCCTCGGGTCGGTGCTCATCCCGGCCATGAAGCGCGAAGGCTACCCGACCGCGTTCGCGGCCGCGGTCACCTCATCGTCGGCAACGCTCGCCGTCATCATACCGCCCTCCATTCCTATGATTCTCTACGGCGTGATGTCGGCAAGTTCGATTGTCGAACTCTTTGTCGCGGGGATCGTCCCTGGTGTCTTGGGCGGGATGCTGATGATGGGCGTCGCCTATATGCTGGCGGTCAAGCACGATTACCCGGTGGGCGAGGTATTCCAAGTGGCGCGGGTGTGGCGCACGTTCAAAGCGGCGGGCTGGGCGCTATTGCTCCCCCTCATCGTGCTCGGCGGCATCTTCAGCGGTTGGGTTACTGCCACGGAAGGCGCAGGTCTCGCCGTCCTGGCCGCGCTGCTGATCGGAGGCGTGGTGTACCGCGAACTGCGATGGGCGGGATTCCGCGGCGCCATGATCGACAGCGCGAACCAAACGGCCATCGTCATGTTGCTCGTCGCAACGTCCGCGCTCTTGGGCGAGTACCTGACGGAGGTCCAGGTTCCCCAACGCGTCGCGCAGGGAATCGTGAGCCTCACAGACAACCGTTTCGTGATCTTGGCGCTCCTCAATGTGTTTTTCTTGGTGATCGGGCTCTTTCTCCACTCCGCGGCGGCGATCATCCTCGTCGTACCGATTGTCATGCCGCTCGTCACGGCGGTGGGCATCGATCCGGTTCACTTCGGGCTCGTGGTTACGTTGAACTTGGGAATCGGGCAACAGACACCGCCGGTCGCAAGTGTCTTGGTGACCGCCTGCTCGGTCGCGAAGGCGGACATCTGGGAAGTGAGCCGCGTGAACTTGTGGTTCGTGAGTGTGCTGCTAGCAATGCTGCTGCTCGTCACCTACGTTCCGATAGTTCCGATGGCGTTGGTGGATCTGTTCTATCGATAGGTTGCCGACCGAGAGATTCCTGGCCGAGGAGCGAAGATGGCTCGTGAGATTTTGACAGAACGGGAAGAGCACATCGTCACAGTGGTCCTGAACAGACCGGAGCGGCGGAACGCGCTCAATTTTGCGGCATGGCGTGCGCTGGCGGAAACGTTTGCGGAACTCGAGGAAGACGACGGAATTCGTTGCATCGTCATTCGCGGCGCGGGCACCGAAGCGTTTGCCGCCGGCGCCGACATCAGCGGCTTCGCTGAGGAACGTGCGACAATCGAACAAGCGAAGAAGTATGGTTGCGCCGAGATGGACGGGATTCTGGCCGTCGCTCGGTCGCGCCATCCGACAGTCGCCATGATCCAAGGCGCATGCGTCGGTGGCGGTCTGGAGATCGCGTGCGCCTGTGACATCAGGGTATGTAGCGCATCCAGCCGGTTCGGTGTTCCAATCAATCGATTGGGACTCACGATGGCCTATGACGAACTCTCGTTCTTCATCGACGCCGTCGGCCGTCGTGCAGCGTTAGAGATGTTACTCGAAGGCTCCGTCTTTGACGCGGCGCGTGCGCAAAAGCTCGGCCTGGTGTCGCGGGTAGTGGATGACGACAGCGTCGAGGAGGCGGCATACGAAACGGCAAGCCGCATTGCCAGTGGCGCACCGCTCGTCAATCGCTGGCATAAGAAGTTTGTTAGGCGGCTGGCCGAAGGGACACCGCTCGCACCAGAAGAAGTCGCCGAGGGCTACGCCGCGTTTGGAACGGAAGACTTTCGCATCGGCTACGAGGCGTTTCTGGCAAAGCAGAAACCCGAATTCAGAGGGACCTGATGAGCGATGGTCCGCTCCAAGGGATCCGAGTGGTCGAGTTCGGCCGTATCATGGCTGGGCCCGTGTGCGGTCTCATGCTGGCGGACTTGGGAGCGGATGTCGTCAAGATCGAGATGCTGCCACGCGGTGATCCGTCGCGACGGTTTCTTCCGCCCGACGTCGGAGGTGA
>JBFIZG010000601.1:0-1875 GCA_041604955.1 Gemmatimonadales bacterium
AAGGCAGCTTCCGGGAGCACGACGAGCTGAGGGTCGTCTTCGTGGATCGCCTGAGCTGACAACGTCATCATGACGGAGACGATGGAATCCGGCCGCCAGCTCTCTCTTGCCTCGACCGGAATGTTGGGCTGGATGAGGGCGACAAGACCCGTGGACCGTACCGGGAGTTGTCGCTCTCGAATCACCCCGTAGATCACCGCCGCCACGATCCCGAGTGCGACGGGCGTGAGTCGCCACGCGAGCGTTCGCCGACTCCTCCGCTCAAGCCACGCCATCGCGAGGGCCGCGTTCGCGGCGACCAACGCCAGCGTGACGCCGCGGGCACCAATGAGATCTGCAATCTGGACAAGCGTTGGGTACCCCGTCAGCGACGTGCCCAGTCCCAACCAGGGAAAACTCAAATCTCCTTGATGCCCCACGACCCAACCGGCCGCGGTCCAAAGAACTGGAAAGACCACGAGCAGCGACAGACCAGTCGCCCGTCGAATCCATCCCACCAGGGCGAACGTACACGAGGTAAACGCCCCCAAGACCAGCACAGACGCCAGATACGCGGGCACCATCGCCGGAGTAATCCGCCACAGCGCGAAGGCCATCCAATACAACAGCAACCCGTACAGCGTGATTCCAAAGAACAGACCTTGGACCAGGTGGCGGCGCAGTGGAAAGCCGTCGTCGTGACCCCGAGCGATCAGGATGACCGCGGGCACCAGGCACACGAACGAGGGAAAGACGAGGTGGAAGGGTGGGTACGCGAGTGACGTGAGAGCGGCGCCGAGGACGATTAGTAGCCAATCTGCCCGAGAGAGGGCGAACGCGTTCACAGCGTAATGTCGCGCCGTTCCTTGGCGGACCGTTGGATCGCATCCATCGTCTCGTGAAGCAGCACTTGGTCACGCAATGTTGGTGCCCGGACTTCCCCGCGGACCATCGCAAGAAAATAGGCCCACTCGGCACGATAGGACGCCATAAACGCGTTTTCTCTACCGGCCGCGCCGGTTGGCGTGACCGTCATGGGAGTCCCATGGAGTTCTTTGAACACCCTGAGAGGGGCAACGCTTGCGGTACCCTGTTCGCCCGTCAGCTCAAACCAGAACCGTTCCTGGCCGGCAACGTAGTGCCAGGAGACGTCGATGAAGATCGACAGCCCCCCGTCGCACCGAATAAACGCGCATCCGCCCTCCTCGACCTCGTGGTCGTTCCCAGACGGACCAAGCTCCGCAGACACGGACATAGGCGAGGTGGCTCCGGTCAACCAAAGGGCAAGATCTAAGAGCGGAAGGCCACGGTCCAGCATTGCCCCGCCCCCCGCCTCCCGTTTGCGGTCGCGCCATCCGAGGCCTTGCCCACTCGGACGAAACGTGTACCACCCGGCGCGGATGGAACGTAGCGCGCCCAACTCGCCGCCCTTGAGAAACTCTCGGACGGCCTGGACGTCCCCGCGATAACGATGGTTCATGCCGACCATGATGGCGCGGTCAGCTTTGCGGCCGGCCTCCACCACCTTACGAGCGCCGGCTGCCGAGAGCGCGATAGGACGCTCGCACAAGACGTGAACCCCCGCAGAGACCGCCGTCTTGGCATGAACTTCGTGGAGATGATTGGGCGTACACACGACCACGGCATCCGGTTTTGCGTACTCGATGAGGTCCTCGATGTCATCGTAGACATCCGGAATCTCGAGGCGGGCGGCCAACGACTGTGCCTTGGGAATGTCGAGATCGCAGAGCCCCACCACGCGCACGCCGCTCAGCCTGGAAAGCACCGGTAGGTGCGCCACTTGCACGATTGCGCCAGCCCCGACGACGCCAACTCGAACCGGCCCGCTCACTGCGCAATCCGGTACATGAAACCGGCCCGCACCATTCCGGTGCG
>JBFIZG010000602.1:0-1863 GCA_041604955.1 Gemmatimonadales bacterium
CGCGCGACCCTTCCACCCGAGCAGCAACGACCCAATGGCGATCAGGGTCACCGGACCCACGGCCAAGTGCTCCCACTCTCCAAGGTTTTGATGGACGACCTCCGCCACGAGCGGCACCAGACCTAGTACAATGCCGACGATGCCGAAACGCAGCAGATAGCCGGAGAGCTTCGTTGCCGTTCCCCGAAGATTGAAACCGCGGTTGAACTGTAGACTCGACAGCAGGGCTGTGACGATAAAGCTCACGATCAACAACAGCACGGCCGCGATCCCCATTACGAAGATCAGATGAAACCAGATCGGCGTCGACCCGCTCCATAACGTACCATCCAGCGGGTCCAACAAATCTTGCAACGTTTGTGGGAGGGGTTGGGCGAGTGCAATGACAACCAGCAGCACGAATGGAACGAAAACCAGCAGGTTGAGCACCAGGCCGCGCAGGACCGTCGCCGCGAGCGCCCATCGGTCCAAGCCGCGACCGGGCGTCAGGTATTCTCCATGTCTCCTCAGCCAGTCGATCCGTTTCTCCACCGGCACTTGTTGCATCTCGCCGGTATCGACATTTCGCTCGCGGCGAGACGTGTTGAATGAAAATCCTTTCTCCTGCGCCATGAACCAACTCAGGGACGCCCCGATATAGCCGCCGCCCGACACCGTCGATAGATAGTCGACGTACTTCAGGAGACCGCACTCCTCCATCGCCTGGAGGAATCCGAGATTGAACGTGGCCGAACGGACACCCCCGCCCGAAAACGCCAACCCGGTCAGCGGGTGGCTGCGGGCGTCTTCCGGACAGGCTTCACGCCGCCCCTTGATCCACTTGCGCTCGTCTGATATGACATCATTCTCGACGACCACCGGATTCAGGTGCGACGTTCGGACTTTGTCGCCGAAGTGAGTGGTACGTCTCAGACCGTCAGTCAACTTGGACATCAAGGGGCTCCCACACACACGTTTCGCCCGGGTGAGCCTGCTGGCGCCTCAGGCGGCGCCTACAAGCTCGCGAGCGTCGGGTTCGCCTGGGCTCATTCCCACCGACCACGCGCTCCATCATGACCGATCGCGCTTCGACATTCAATCGGCCCGAAAACGCGACCAGATGGGATAATATCCAGGGTCTGGGATGCGGATGGGTGACCCCGACGATTGAGCCCGGATCGGCCGCCCCAACCCATTCCATCACCACTCGAGCCGGTTCAGTACCAAACGACCGTTGTTCAACACGATCAACACGTCTTGGTACGCGCCGATATCCTCCAACGGGTTCCGCTCGAGCACGATCAGATCCGCGTCGAACCCAGCCGCAATCCGCCCGGTATGATCGTCGACTCCCAGCAGCTCGGCCGCCACGGTGGTGGCCGACCGAATGGCCTCGAGCGACGTCATCCCGATGCCGACGAGCTCTATCAATTCGTGGCTCAACCGCAAGACGCTTTCGGGTCCGTACCCGGTATCGGTGGCGGCCACGACGCGGACGCCCAGTTCCCGAGCGCGGGCCGCCGTTTCTCGAACTCGGGGAAGCATATGCATACCACGCATCTGGAGCACAGGGTTGTCGTAGTCCCCCCCGGGAACCGTCAAGTCGGCGACGACTGCTATGGTCGGGACGAGATAGGTCCCGCGCTCGGTCATGAGCGAGAGGGTCGCGTCACTCAGATACGTCCCATGCTCGATGCTCCTGACCCCGGCGCGAACGGCGGCGTTTCCCCCTTCGTCGCCGTGTGCATGGGCCGCCACCGGAACGTTGGCCATGGCGGCTTCCTCAACCAGCGCGCGAAGCTCCGACTCCGAGTAAAACGGCTTTCGCGGATCGGTGTCCGGTAGACCCGCACGTTCGGTGGCATTGGTCTTGATGAAATCGAC
>JBFIZG010000603.1:0-1860 GCA_041604955.1 Gemmatimonadales bacterium
AGCTGGATCGCCGTCAAACTTCAACTAGCCGCGTTACCGGCCGGTGTGTCATGGCGTGGGTTTCTCGTCATCGGTGGGGTTGCCGGCATCGGATTCACCATGGCCATCTTCATCGCTGAGCTGGCGTTCTCGGATCCTCAGCTTCTCGGCATCGGCAAACTGGCCGTGCTTTTGGCCACGGCTCTGGCCGCGTCTCTGAGTCTGGTGTTTGGGCGCGCCCTGCTTCCCAAGACGCCCGGGGCGCTGGACGCCCAGTTGACGCCGGGTGAATTCGAATCGGTGAGCGACTGGACCGGTTCGCATGCTACCCCGGCAGGGTTGAACCGGTAGCGGGTTGGGGATCTGGGCGCGTCCCGAGCCAGGCACGGTTTTGGTGGTTCCTCACCCATCGAGACTTCGGTCGGCCTAATGGGAGGTACGGTTTTCATGCCCAGCGTTCTTCGAAAGAGTGTGTTGTCGTCGGCGATGATGTTGTTCACTGCTTCGCACGTGATCGGCCAAGTGCGTGATACCGCAGATCAGGTGGTTCGTCTCGAAGCGAGCCCTCCCGCCATTGTCGTTGCAGCGGGCGATTCGGCTTCGCTGGCGGTCGTGGCGTACGATGCGGCGGGGCAGATCGTCGACGTCCCCATTCGCATGACGGCGCCTCGCCGTGCCCTGCGGGTGCGGGGTGGGAACGTCGTCGGGATCGAGGCCGGTAGCTACGAGATCGTCGCGATGGCCGTGCCGGGTCCCGCGGCGGGCGTGGCCTCGACGGTGCTTCGGATCCCGGTAACCGTTCGTTGGCCGCCGGTTGCGCGGGTTGAAATTCAGGCGGAGTCCGGACAACTGTATGAAGGGACCACCATCCGGCACTGGGTTCGGGCGCATCATCCCGACGGGTCGACGCGACCGAGTCCGGCGGTTGATTGGGCCACGTCCGATCGGGCCGTGGCAGAGGTGGATCGCTTCGGGAATGTCACGGCGTTTCGGCCTGGAGAGGTTGTCATCGCGGCGACCGTCGAGGACGTACGCGCCACACGGGCGTTTCGCGTGCGCCGACTTGCCGGTGCCGACATCGAACTCGTAGGGGGGATCGGTGAAGTGCGAACGGGAGACGTGCAGCGGTTCTGGGCGGTGGTGCGGGATTCGAGTGGTGCAGTCCTCGAAGACGTGCCGATCACGTGGAGCCACGCGTACGCGCCGCCGGCAGACGTGGTGGCTCCTTCGGCGCCAGGCCAGTTACGAGCCGGCCGATTTGTGGGAGATGTGCCCGGTACGTACACTGTCGTTGCCTCCGCGGGTACGCTTCAGGCGCGGTCATCGTTCCGTGTCGTTGCCAGAGAGGCCGTGCAACAACTCGAGGTCGTGGGTCAGGGACGTCAACAGCGGGTTCGCACGACTGACTTCTGGGTGTACGAGGGCGTCGACGGCCGGGACTATGCGTTGACCGGAGCAAAACAGGCCGACGGCCATGCGTACGCATGGGATGTCACCGATCCGAGCAACATCTTCAAGACGGATTCCGTTCAGGTCGATGCCCGATCGGTGAACGACGTCAAGGTCTCCCCGGACGCGCGATACGCGACGATGACGCGGGAAGGGGCATCGAACCGCCGAAACGGCGTGGTCATCCTCGACCTGGCGGATCCTGCCCATCCCAAGATCGCCTCGATGTTCGACGAGGGGCTGACAGGCGGCGTCCACAATGCGTTTCCCACCAACGACTATGTCTTTGCGCTCTCAGGTGGAGATAAATACGTCATCCTGGACGTGCGTGACATTTACGATCCCACGTACGTCGGGGAATACAATCATCCTGATAGCCGGGTGCATGACGTCTGGGTGCATGATGGAATCGCCTACTCGGCGGAGTGGGGC
>JBFIZG010000604.1:0-1857 GCA_041604955.1 Gemmatimonadales bacterium
AGGTTTCGTTGAAGGGGAAGGTCGCGCCGTCTTCGAGCCTCAAGGTGATATCGAGCTTCCTGGAGTCGGCGAGGTCGTAATGCGGCCGGGTATCGGTGATGATGCTGTTCGGGTCAATCGACTGGGCGTCCCGGAGCTGCTCGATGGCGTCTACCGTCAGGTCCGAGCCGTCGCCGTTGCTGATTTCAAGCGTATCGTTTTGCGAGTCCCCGTCACTGTCGATGAGAGCCACGTTGTAGGCGCTGGCGCTGCGAATCTCCGACTCGAGCTTTGCCGCCATCTCGGCCAGCGTCTCGCCGCCGGAGGCCTCGACCGTGAACGGAGACGGGGCGTTGTCGACGGTCAACGAGTAGCTGTCGCCCGTTTCGAAGTTTCCGTCGCCATCCTCGAGCTTCACGCGCTGAGACCAGGCGTCCGGCAGGGTGCCAGAGATGACCGCATCGCCGTCGACCGCTGCCGACGTGATGTTGAGTTCAACCGTCACGCCCGCGGTGTTGCTGAAGGTAAGCGTGGAGCCGTTTACGGAGGCACCGGGCAAACTCTGACGATTCCAGTCGGCCAGCAGGCCGGCGGCCACGTCGTCGAGGTCGAGATCCGCGCCGTTGTCGGTATCGCTCGCCGGGAAGGAGGCCGACTCAGCGACGCCGCCCCAGGGCGTCACGGTTAGCGTCCAGGTTTCGCCCTCGTTTACCGTAGAGCCGACCAATTCGACGTTGGCTTCGCTGAGGTGACTGACCGTGCTGGCGCCCGCATCGAGCGTGAGCGCGCCGGTGACCGCGGGCGGACTGACGGAGGCCGTGTAGGTCAGCGGAGCGCCGTTAATTCTCGAAATGGTGAGGCTGCTGCCAACGTGCATTACGTTGTAGTCCGCGCCGATCTGCCCCTGCAGGTGCTCCGCGATTTCGTCGAGCGTGTTGACGATATTGTCATCCGGCAGTGTGTCTAAGCCGACGGTTGTCTTGAACTCGGGGCCGCCGTCTAAGCTCAAGCTCCACAGTTCGTCCGTCGCGGCGGCTCCGCCGAGTTCGAGCGCCAGAGAGGTCCAGTGATCGAGACTCTCGGTCGACGTGAACGCAGGTGCTCCCGTGCCGCCGACCTGGAAGTCCGCGGTGAACGCCGAGCCGTCGTTCCTCGCAACCGTAAGCAGGTCGGTGTCCGAGCTGTAGCTGATGTCATAGGTGTCAGGGGTGTCAGGGATTGGAGGCGTCGTGACTTTACTTGCGAACCCTTTCCCCACGACGTCGATGTCGATTGCGGTTGTGTAGGTGACGGCCGGCACACCGCCGACACCATCGACGTCCAGTGACCAGTCCTCGCCCAAATCAGCGACCTGGGTTGCGGTCAAGTCGATCTCTACGATCCAGCTGGTCGTTACGGTGTTGCCTGTCGGTGCTGTGAAGTTAACGCTGGAGAGCATCGTCCCGCCAGCTTTAGAGACGGTCAGGAGCTCAGACGTCTGGTCATAGTTGATGTGGTAAGTGGCGGGGATCGCGGGCATCGTAGATCCACTAGCGAATCCGTTGCCCACGTCGTGATTCGACGGCGTACCCGTCGCCGCCGTCGTAAAGGTGTACCCGGTGCCCTCCAGCGTGAGCGTCCAGGCCTCGGAGTTTTCAACGGTGGTGGCGGCGCTCAAGTCGATTTCAACGGAGTGGTCTGTGGTTGCCGTGCCTGTGCCGCCAACGGTGAACGTCGGCGTGAACGACACGCTGTTCTCGACCCGAAGCACATGGCTGGGCTTATCGTAGGTAGCGGTATACCCGGCCGGAATCGCGGCTGATGCCGCGATCGCTTCGCCGACGTCATCGCGGTCGGGCAGGGCGGTTGTGAATGTGTAGGGCAGTCCGTCCAGGGTGA
>JBFIZG010000605.1:0-1854 GCA_041604955.1 Gemmatimonadales bacterium
AGCACGTTGTCTGGTTTGATGTCGCGGTGTACGACCCCGTTGTCGTGCGCGTACGCCATCGCGCGCGCCACGTCCTTCATGATGGGGAGTGCCTCGCCCACGGTCATCGCCCCGGACCGCTGGAGATGACGCCTGAGCGATTCCCCCTCCACGAAGGGCATCACGTAATACGGCAAGCCGTTGGATTCGCCGGCTGTCAGGATCCCGACCACGTGCGGGTGCTGGAGCGCGGCAACCACCATGATTTCCCGCTTGAATCGATCGAGGGAGACTGTGGCCGCGAGATTCTCGAGCAAAACCTTGATCGCGACCTTGCGACCCAAGACGTTGTCGGTGGCAACGAATACCCGGGACATCCCGCCCCCACCAAGCTCGCGCTCGACGGTATAGTCACGTCCCAGGGTTTCCTGTAACTGCGTCAACAACTCCGACACGATCGCCGCGCCTCTCCGAGAAACGTGCTACACAAGATAGTAACCGTAGGGGTCGATTCTAGCGGAGCCTCGCGTCGGGTTGCAGATTCTCCACCCAGACAGCGGGTTGGCGAGTTTGGTTGCGCCCCACGGGGATCCGCCAAGCCGCTTGCAAGAACTTGCAGCCCCGGGGGGACCGTGTTGAACTCCGGCCACGACAGATTTGGAGCAAGCCCGCAACACCGGCGTGGGGCGGGGTCCCACTAAGTCATTGATTAATTTTGAGTTGCGGCCATGTGACGTCCGTCACCAACCCTGGCGTCTTTGTTGCCGTGATGGACCCCGAACCGGAACCGCTTGCGAGGAGGTATCCATACGATGCTGAAGGCCCTCATCCAGCCAGCCACGAAGGCGAAAACGGTCTTGATCCTCCGGGCGCTGAACATCCTGACGGGCACGTTCATCGCCACGACAATCGTCATGGGCGCTCTCCTGACCTACGGGATCATCGAGTAACCAGAACACCCAGTCGAGAACCCTCCAAAACAGTTCCGAAAAGCAACACGTAACCACGAATCCACCACGGATTCGGGGAACCCGACCGCGTCACCGAGCGAGTTGGTCGTCCGATGACGGGTCGCTGCGACACCCCTGTGCGGGGTTCCTAGCCCGGCCACTCACATCTTGACGGGCGTGCGGCGGGCATTAAGATGCACCTCGTAGTTTGCACACCGTACGAATTCACCCTCCCAAAGGAGCCTTCCAGATGAAACGCTATATGGGTAGTGCCGTGTTGCTTGCGATGGCTCTCGGATTGGTCTCGGCGACTTCGCTCAGCGCTCAAGATCCGAATCAACCGCAGATTACACGAGTCGGTTTCGGTCCCACCGTCGGCTACGCCATTGACGGCGCCGAGCCATCGATCGGAGCCCTCGTGCGCATCGCCCCGCCGCTTACACTCGGTCAAGACATGCCGCTCATGTTCGACGGCGGCTTCGAGTACTACTTCGACGTCGAGGGCGCGACGCTGTTCACGATTCAGGCCGCTGGCGTCACGCAGTTCGCGCTGGCGAACAGTGAGGTGAAGCCTACGGCGGGTGCGGGACTTTCGCTGACACGCTTCTCTACCGATGCGGCTCCGCCGTTTGATATTTCCGACACGAACATCAACCTGCAGTTGCAGGCCGGTGTCATGGTGAACATTGTCTCCCTCGACGGTCTGCTTCGCATCGGCGACAACACCGACTTGATCTTACGCGCGGCGGTGTTGTTTGGGAGCCTGATGCGATAGCGCACTCCCATCCCGGAACGCTTGACGCCAGCCGCATGCCGTGGCTGGCGTCTTTTTTGGTGAACCGTTCGACCCCCGCTGCCCGATCGAGACACGACCACCCGCACCGGGTGGGGCCCGAGCGGTAACCAGACAGGGCAACTAGATTTA
>JBFIZG010000606.1:0-1854 GCA_041604955.1 Gemmatimonadales bacterium
AGTACGAGCGGATAGAGCCGCCCGGTTTTCGGATCTCGGTAAATCGGCTCCGTCTCCAGACCGATCACCGTGCAGTTCAGCTCCCGTGCCTCGCCAGCCGAGAGCAGGGGACGGAGACCGTCGGGGCCGATGCGATCTGCCCGCACCGTCACGACGTCCGCCGTCCGGCCGCGGACCTTGACCCGCTCGAAGGTATCCTCGATGGCGCCAACCAGTTCGTCCCTGGCGTCGCTCCGTGGCGCGATCACACGGAACCCCGGCCGCACCACGCTCTCTCGATACCGTTTATCGTTGGTGTTGAGCTCGGCCGGCCACACTTCGAGCAGGAGAAACCCGCCGAATTCGTGCGCGAGCGTTGCCACGACTTTCGTGACGAGCTGCTTGAGACTCGGGTGGAAGTCCTTGAGTCCCGATGCAAACAGATAGGATGCTTCGCTCGTGGCGATCCGCTTCAGCCCCGCGTCGGGTTCCACCGTGGGGCTCCGATATACACATAAGAAGGGGAGCTGCCGGTCGATATGGATTCTTCCACGCTGCGGCAGCGTGCGTCGCACCTGCTCGTTCTGGGCCAAACGCTCGCACACCGTAGCGATCAGACTCTCTGAAATCGCTTCGGCAGCACGAACCGGCCGCTTGGCTGCCGTCTTAAGGCGTGGATTCACCGCGAGCACCTTTCCGGACGCTTTGCGCGGCGGCCGGGCCGCCGAACCTCTCGGCCGCGAACCCGCTCGGAGCACACGACACCGGTCGCGCCACACAGCCTCGTGCAGCGCGGACGTCCGACCGGCCATCCGATCGCCAGTTAATGAGGCGGCGCCACCTGTGCGAGACTCTCGATGACACCGGGCACGGTGGATCGAAGCGCCGCTGTAATCGCATCCACGAGAACGGGATCCGGTTGCCCCGTCCATTCGTCCATGAAGAACTTCTTGAACTCGATGGCCAGCACACAGGCGGACGTCGGAAAATTCTCGTGCACCCAGCGCGAAAAATGCCCACCCTTGAACTTGACGTTCTCGCGAACGTCCAACGGGCCACCCGGAAAATCGAATGACCGGAGATCGTTGATGAAGCGGTCAACCACCGGCCCCCACATGTTTCGATCCAGTGATCCCGTCCCGATGTTCACCTGTGGATTCTCGTCCGGGTCGGCGTGGGGACCGTCCGGACCCGCGCGTCGGTAATTGTACGAGTGCAGATCGTACACCACGAACCGCTCGAACCGGTTGGCCATCGCGCCGAGCAGGGCATGCATCGTCGAATAGAACTCGTCGTATTCGCGAATCGATCGATCGGCGACTTCATGGGGCAGGACTTCGTTCCAAACCTGAAGGCCCCAGGCGTCTCCCGGGCTTCGGTACACCGCTTTGTCACGCGGACGGTTGAGATCGATCTGAAAGCGGGACACCACACCCGTCACCCGTGTCGGAGCGATCGAGGTCCATACCCCGGTGAACGGGTCCTCCTCTCGCAGCCGTTCCGCCTCACCGAGGGCGATCAGCTTGGCGATGTCGTCACGAACGAGATGGCCGTCGTGAATCGCGACCGCCACGAGCGGCTGTCGCTCGGCTTCTGGGGTAACCTCTTGTGACCAAACTCGATCTATCAACATGGTCGTTCTCCATCACCGTGAGCCGACGACGCGTCGACCGCACTGGTGGCTCAGTGATTCTCCCCCCTGTCCGTGTTCGCATCGACGCCGCCCGGCGGAACGGCGGCGCCCGGTCCCCACCGGATCGATCCGTGCAGACCTACAACATGGCCCCAAATGACGACGTCTGTGAAGCGTGGCGACCCGGGAGCTTAAGACGTATCTCTCGATGTAAAGCTCCGCGCCAAACTACTCCGAACCGG
>JBFIZG010000607.1:0-1830 GCA_041604955.1 Gemmatimonadales bacterium
CGGCCATGTCCTTGATCTCGTCCCACGTGAGACTCCCATACGTCTCGAACGTCTCGTCCGACATCGATGTGTCTTCGACCACCGGTGGGACGCCGTCAACACCGCCGCCTGAAAGATTGAGATCGTTGATGTCTTCGACGATGATACCAGGCTTGTCCTCGGTCGCGCACGTCTGGTCCCATCCTGGTGGGTTTCCCTCGATCCCCGTGAGAGTCGAGTTGTCATCCATCAGGACGCCGCCACGCACCGTCGCGACGCTCTTGCAGCAGGCCCCCAACGTTCCGCCACTGCCCGGAGTGACCCACAAGCTCACGGCCCGGATGGCCCCGGAACCATGTTGCCCTTCCGCGACCATCTGGTACAGCGGCTGAAAGCCATCTTCGTACCGGCGGAAAATCACCGATCGGTACCGACCACCGTTGGGAAGCGTGCGCCAGGACCCAACCAGGCTGTCGCCAACGCCAAGGGACTGGACGACCGAGTCCAACGGCATCGTTGTGTCGTTCCACATCGCCAAGGTCGCATTGAGACCCGCCTCGGCGGCGTAGGACGCCGCCGCCGCCTCGCGAACCGAATGTGACGCCGTCCGTTCGTCCACCGCCGTCGTGAGAGCGGTGATCGCGAGAATCGCCAAGCCCACGATCGCCAAGACCACGGCTGGCAGTGCCACCCCTTGTTGGTCGAAAACCGGCGCTCGAACTATATCCTTCATATCAGCAACACTCCGCAATCGATCAGACCAATGTTCGCCTGATTCACGCCTCAGCCTCGCGGAAACAAGACGGTCCGCAGGCTGTCGTACCGTACGGTGGGAACGACGCCACTCGATCCGCCTCGCAGCTTGCCAAAACTCTCGGCTCGGATCACGACCTCGACCGTGCGGACTGCCAACGGATCGACGGTGGGTCCACCCGTCGAGTCATACGGAAGAAATTCCAGACCCCCGAGCGCCGGCGAACGAACGGGACCCGCGAGCTTTTGGTAGGGGGAATTCGCCTCCGTCTTCCTCCCAAGCCACCACCGGCCATCGGCCGGGAAGATTCCGTATTGGACCGTGCGGAACCCGCGAATGGGGCTGCCGAATCTGATTCCCGTCGTGTCACCGTCGAACTCGATGACCCGCTCTGGATTGCCACCCCACACACAACTCGCGACCCCGCCACCGGAGGACCACTCCTTCGTCACATCTATTGGCCGCCAGGTGTCGTCATCATTCCCGGCGATACCGGTCGCGAGGACCAACGCGCTGTCACCGAGGATCGTCTGGACCTCACCGTCCAACGACGAGAGCCCAAAGCGTGGCGGGGAGTCGTGTTTTCCGCACACGATGCCGGACCACGATACGGAGCGAACAGTCAGCGACTCCGCGCTCACCGCATACACGTCCCCGCCGGCCGAGGAGATTTGCCGAATTTCCGAGGACAGCACGACGAGCGCCCCCCGAAGGTTGTCCCTGAGGTCGGAGAGTTCGCGCTGATGGCGATAGTTGGCGTTCTGGCTGACGATGAGCCTGAAGATGCTCCCAACCACTACCGACACGAGCGTCATGTAGACGAGTAACTCGACGACCGTAAACCCTTGGGCATTCTCCCGAGACGATTGGGCGCGACTCACAACGTATCCGCGGCGGAGAAATGCATCACCAGGCTGTCGAGCACGTTTTCGCCAAACCGACGATGCCGCTCCGCGACCAAGATGACCGTCTTCGGATCGGATCCACTCACCGTCCAGGTCATCGGGTACCCGTCGATCGCCGACGAACCGCCGGTCACCTGCTCGTATCCCAAACTCGTCAACATTTCCATCTGCGCCTGCATCGCCGCCCACGTC
>JBFIZG010000608.1:0-1828 GCA_041604955.1 Gemmatimonadales bacterium
GGAGGACCCTCGCCTGACGCGGGACGCATGATGCGAGCGTGCCGCAGGTTCCATGTCACCCGATTGAGCCCGGCATCGGTGTCTGGGCGAACGCGGTTGATTTCCGCGCCTCCCTGGTCATGTACGGTGATCGTGATGTCCTCGTCGGAGCCCGGCTTCTCGCGCAAGTAGTAGTCGATGATCGCCCCCGCCGGCGGATTCTCGCCGCGGAACGACATGTCCCCGCGGTGACCGCCAAACGCGGTGTACCGGATCATCTCGGCGGGCTCGATCGAAAAGAGACGTGCCTCGGACGCAAGTGTTTCGGGAGTCACTTCCTGGAGCGCGTTCACATTGTCGAGAATCCAAATGCCGCGCCCGTGCGTGCCGAGCACGAGATCGTTGTCGCGAGGATGCACCACGAGGTCGTTGAACGCCGCCGTCGGCAGATTTCCTCGGAGTTCCAGCCAGTTCGTACCGCCGTCGATCGTGTAGAACAGGCCCAGTTCGGTGCCAAGATAGAGCACGTTGGCGTTGCGCGGATCCTCCCGCACCGTTCTCACGACGCGTTGTGGCGGAAGATTGCCGACGATCGACGCCCAGGTTTTGCCGTTGTCGGCGGACATGTAGAGATAGTTTTCGAAATCGTCGTTCCGATAGTTATTGACCGCCACATACGTCGTGGCCGCGTCGTGGCGTGACGGTTCGATTCCCGAGATCCAGGCCGAGCCCGGGAGCCCCGGCAACCGGTCCGTTACGTTGGTCCAGCTCAAACCATCGTCCAGCGACACCTGAAGGTTTCCATCGTCGGTGCCGACGTACAGCGCCCCGCGGTTGAGTGGCGACTCTGCGATGGCCGTGAGCGTCGGGTAGTAGGGAATACCGTCGTCCAGCGAGAGCGTCGTATCATGCGCGCGTTCGCCCATGATTCTGAGTTCTCGACGATTGACCCCGGTCGTTAGGTCTCCAAGTGAGATCCAACTATTTCCCCGATCGGTGCTCTTCCACAGCTGGTTCGTGCCGGCGTACAACGTGTTGTTGTCGTGTGGCGAGATGATAAATGGACCGTCCCAGTTTGCCGGCGCCATCGCGTTCCCCAGTTCGGGTTCCGGCACCCCCGGACCCCATGCATCCCAATTTCGGCGCGCGCCGATGGCGCCCTTCGGATTGTCGGGCCGGATCCACGTCCGTGCTCGGGTCTCGAGATCAAGCCGCGACAGCCCCAGGTACTGCGATTCGGTATACAACGTTCGGTTGTCCGTGGTGTCGACCAGATTCACGAATCCGTCCCCACCGCCGGTTTTGATCCAATCGTCAAACAGCACGCCCTCACTGCGATAGGTGGCGTTTGGCGCCATCCAGCTTCCGTTGTCCTGTAATCCACCATACACCCAGTACGGAGACCGCATGTCAACCGACACGCGGTAGAATTGACTCACGGGGAGATGCGTCATGTACAGCCAGGTCTTGGCGCGGTCGTACGAAATGCCGAGGCCGCCGTCATCGGCTTTGATCACGTGGCGAGAGTCGGTTGGGTTGACCCACACGAACCGATCGTCTCCGTGTAACGACTGGCGCGCCCGTTCAAAGTTCTTGCCGCCGTCGTCCGAGAAGCTGAACGAGTTCATCATATAGATGCGCTGGTCATCGCTCGGGTCGACCATGGGCTGACTGGCGTACATCGGCCGGGGGTTCCAGTCACTCATGAATGCCCACGTTTCACCGCGATCTTCGGAACGGTACACACCGGCCCGGCGCTCGCCGTAGGCCGTCGAGGCGTTGTACCGGAACCCCTGTTCGACGGATACGTACACGATCTCTGGGTTGCTCCAGTAGATCGAGATCCCGA
>JBFIZG010000609.1:0-1789 GCA_041604955.1 Gemmatimonadales bacterium
CCGCCAGAAGCTCGACGGGGGCATTGCGATCGTGGTTGGCGGTCGCGCTGTCCCTGGATATCGTCAAGTGCTCGATGAGATCAAAGCGACGGTCCTCGCAGACGTTCACGCGCTCCGGCCCGTCCTCGAGCAGGCCACGGGTGCGCGCGGTCGTGCTGCCATGGGCGGCGCGGAAACGTAGCACTCCCCACATCTCGGCTCCCCAATCGTGAGACCATCATGAGTGTCCCCGAATCCCGTATTGTCCGCGTCAACGATGGACCGGTTCGTCCAGACCGGCGGTTCGTGTTGTATTGGATGACCGCGCATCGCAGAACGACGTGGAACTTCAGCCTCGATCGGGCGCTGGAATGGGCACGCGAGCTCGACAAGCCTCTCGTGGTTCTCGAGCCATTGCGATTGGACTATCCATGGGCGTCAGCTCGGATTCACGCGTTCATCATCGACGGCATGCGTGACAACGCCCGGCGGTTCGCGGAGTCCAACGTGCTCTACTACCCATATCTCGAACCAACCGTCGGCGCCGGATCCGGATTGCTCGAAGCGCTGGGAGCGAAAGCGAGCGTGGTCGTCACAGACGACTATCCCGCTTTCTTTTTGCCCCGGATGGTCGCACGGGCCGGCGAAAAGCTTCCAGTGCTGCTCGAAAAGGTGGACGCGAACGGCCTACTGCCGATCCGCTCGACCCGGGAAGTCTTCACAACCGCGCACGCCTTCCGTCGCTTTTTACATCGTACCTTGCTGCAACATATCGACGCGGCTCCCGAGGCGGACGCGCTCGAGAATACGGGCACCCCGCGGCTAACACGTGTGCCTGCGGAGATCGCGGAGCGCTGGCCGATGGCTCCGGTCTCCACCCACTCGACCGGCGACATGCTGGCCACGCTTCCCGTTGACCCGACGATCGGTGCCGTTGCCTACAAGGGTGGGTCCGACGCGGCGGCCCGCGTGCTCAAACGCTTTCTGACGAAACGGCTTCCCACATATGCTGACCGGAACGATCCGGGACGTGTAGCTACGAGTAGTCTCTCTCCGTACTTGCACTTTGGTCATATCGGTGTGCACCAGGTGTTCAGCGCGCTCGCGCGACGGGTCGACTGGTCACCGCTTCGCGTCGTTCCCGAGATGGCCGGGCGACGAGCGGGCTGGTGGGGTGCCAGCGAGCCCGCTGAGGCCTTTCTCGACCAAATCGTGACCTGGAGAGAAGTGGGATTCAACATGTGTGTGAACGAACCGGCGTACGATCAGTATCGATCGCTTCCGGCATGGGCCAGACAGACGTTGGCGGAGCACGCGCGTGACCCACGGGAATACGTCTATACTTTGGAAGAGTTCGAGACGGCTGCCACGCACGATCCGCTGTGGAACGCCGCACAGATGCAGCTGCTGACCGAGGGGCGGATCCACAATTACCTCCGTATGCTCTGGGGGAAGAAAATTCTCGAATGGACCAAGTCGCCTGAAGACGCGCTGGAAATCATGACCGAGCTGAATAACGCCTATGCGCTAGACGGACGAGACCCAAACTCGTACAGTGGTATCTTCTGGATTCTGGGCCGTTACGACCGGGCGTGGGGTCCGGAGCGTCCTGTGTTCGGCAAGGTACGCTACATGACGTCCGAAAACACCGCACGGAAGTTCAACGTCAAGCCGTACTTGGAACGGTACCAGGCACCGGTCACGAGCGCAGCCGGCTGAACACGCTTTTCGCGGGAGATCTTCCATGCGCATAGGAGTCACGGGGTCAACGGGACTCATCGGCTCGGCGCTCGTGGGGCATTTCGAAGAC
>JBFIZG010000610.1:0-1783 GCA_041604955.1 Gemmatimonadales bacterium
ACCGCTGGTTGCCCGCACGGCTCGTTGCTGGGCCACCACCGGGGTGGCAAGCAGCAGCATCGCGGCTGCGAGCGCCGTGCCTCGAACACGAGGCTGATAGGTATCGGACAAGGTCCCCTCCCGACTGTGTCCGTACGTTCGAAGCGGTAGCAATCCTACGGGTGCCTCCGCCGATTGGTTTCTGTTCGCTGGTGTGTAGAGGTTAGATCCCCCAAACTCGAGAATGGTTGCAATGGGGCGGGCGACCCGACGGGTTGCAGAGTTGAACACCAGACACAAGACGCGCTGCGTCCAGCGCCTTGTAACCTGTTATCTTGTCTAGCCAGTACCTCCACCCATGGCCTGAGTGCAATCGAATGAAACGCCTAGTCTTGCTCCGCCACGGCGAGAGCACCTGGAACAAGGAAAACCGGTTCACGGGGTGGACCGATGTCGGCCTTACTCCCAAGGGAGTGCGCGAGGCGGAAGAAGCCGGGCGGACGCTGCTAGCCGAGGGGTACACGTTCGACGTGGCGTACACGTCGGTGCTCAAGCGGGCGATCAAGACGCTGTGGATTGCGCTCGAAGAGATGGACTTGATGTGGATCCCGGTCTACCGGCACTGGCGCCTGAACGAGCGGCATTACGGCGCATTGCAGGGGCTCAACAAGGCCGAGACGGCGGCGAAGCATGGGGAGGACCAGGTGCACATCTGGCGGCGGAGTTACGACACCCGACCGCCCGCGCTCGCACCGGACGACGAACGCTATCCGGGGCGCGACCCGCGGTACGCCGATCTCTCCCCAGAGGACCTGCCACTCACCGAGTGTCTCAAGGACACGGTCGAACGGTTTGTCCCCTACTGGGAGAGCACGATCGCCCCAGCGGTTCGTGTCGGGAAGCGGATCATCATCTCGGCGCACGGCAACAGTATTCGTGCGCTGGTCAAATACCTGGACGACGTTCCCGACGATGAGATCGTGGGGCTCAACATCCCGACGGGGATTCCGTTGGTGTATGAGCTGGAAGACGATCTCACGTCGATTCGGAGCTATTACCTGGGAGACCAGGCCGCCGTGGAAGCCGCGCAGGCGGCGGTGGCGGCGCAGGGGAAGGCCAAGTAAACGTCCAACGTTCAACGTTCAACGTCCAACGTCCAACGCTCAACGGGTTCCGGCCGGTTCGCGAACCTTCCCTGGCCCCCGTTGTGACGAACCCCTGAATCGCCGGGTCTCTTGAGTAGTGCGCAGCCAAGGAGGAATCGACATGTTGCGCTCTACTTTGCAGGTTGGTTTTGCCGCGGTGGTCTTGACGTTGGCGACCGCTTGTTCGGACCCGCTCGCGCTGGACATCGTGGCCGTGGACGTGACCGGCGATCTGCTGGTCTCGCCGGACAATCCCGCGACGTTTCGCGTCAGTGCCGTGAACCGGAGCAGACAGCGGGTTGTCTGGGGGATGGGGAGTTCCTCGTGCCAGCTCGGCTTGGTCGTACATGTGAGTGCCAACGAGCGCCACCGAATCGACCATCGAGCCTGCACCGCTGACTTGGTGGAGCAGGGACTGGACCCTGGCAGATCACGGACGGAGGCGTTCACGTGGGGCGGCGAGGTTCTCGAGGGTAACGAAATGCGTGTACTCGACCCTGGTCGGTATGGCGTTGTAGGGGTCGCCGGCGACAAGGGGGAGAGCGGGTCGATCACGGTAACGGTGATCGTGAACTAGTTTCCCCGACCGCCACCCCCGCTCCCCCGCTGCCCCGCCCCGCCCCAGACGAGTCGCCCGTCCCCGCTTCTACCCCCGACGA
>JBFIZG010000611.1:0-1781 GCA_041604955.1 Gemmatimonadales bacterium
CCTCTGGTCAAGAACGTCACGATCCACATGCGTAAGGAGGAAGCCGTGTGAGCGCAGCCCCGGGAACGGCTGCCGGATCCAAGGACAAACGAGCATCCATCATCGGGGTTGACTTGGGTGGGACGAACGCGCGCGCCGGATTGGTGCGTCATCACCAGCTTGAGGGTGTGTCGTCAATACCAATCAATCCAGAGGGGTCGGTCGAGGAGGTCCTCGATCAGCTTTGCGACCTCATCGATCGGGCGAAGCCAGACGACGTTGACGGCATCGGGATCGGCGTTCCCAGTGTGGTCGATCTCAAAACCGGCGTCGTGTACGACGTACAAAACATCCCATCGTGGCGAGAAGTGCCCCTCAAATCCATACTGGAAGAGCGGTACGCTGTTCCGGTCCTGGTCAACAACGACGCAAACTGCTTCGCGCTGGGTGAATGGCATTTCGGGAAGGGTGTCGGATGTCAATCGATCATTGGACTCATTGTGGGGACAGGTTTCGCAGGAGGAATCATCGCCGATAGCAAGTTGTATGCGGGGAGGAATTGTGGTGCGGGCGAATTCGGCATGATTCCGTATTTGGAGAGTATCTACGAGCACTATTGTTCCGGTCAGTTCTTTCCTCGTCATACCCAGCGCTCTGGCACAGAGGTCTTTGAGCAGGCCGTTGCCGGAGACCGGGAGGCGGCGGACATACTTGCAGCGTTCGGTCATCACTTGGGTGAGGGTATCAAGACCGTTCTCTATGCGTACGATCCCGAGACGATTATCCTGGGCGGATCCGTGCGGAAGGCGTTTCGGTTTTTCGAGGAGGCCATGTGGGCCTCGATACGCTCCTTTGCGTATCCCCAGTCCATCAGGTCGTTGAAGATTCATGTCTCGGAGCTGGAGCACGTGGCCATATTGGGTGCGGCGGCGCTGCATTACGATGCCGAGCGGACCGCCAGTTGATGACCTCGGGTTATGCTGATACTTTTTCGCCGATGACCAAAGTCACATTCTCCTTTTGTCTCCTGGCAGCCGTCGGGGCTCTGGCAGCGGATGTCGGTCTCGCCCAGGGCGGCGAGCGCCAGCTGCGGATCATCGTCTTCGGTGCCCACCCGGATGATCCGGAAAAGGTGGGTGGCACCATGGCCAAGTTCGTCGAGCAGGGCCATGAGGTCCGACTTGTCTCCCTGACCAACGGGAACGCGGGCCATTTCGAGATGGGGGGTGGCCCTCTCGCGCAGCGACGGTACCGGGAGACCCAGTGCGCTGGCCGCGTCATCGGGGCCGAGTACGTCGTCCTCGACAACGACGATGGAAAGCTCATGCCGACGCTGGAGAATCGCGAGGAGGTGATCCGCCAGATTCGCGAGTTCCAGGCGGATATCGTCATCAGCCCCCGTCCCAACGATTACCACCCGGATCACCGCAACACGGGGCTGCTCGTGCGGGATGCGGCCTACATGGTCACGGTGCCAAACATCGTCGCCTTGGTCCCCCACCTCACACGGAATCCCGTCTTCATGTACATGAGTGACCGGTTCACCGAACCGTCTCCCTTTGTTCCGGACATCGTGGTGGCAATCGACGACGTCATCGAAAAGAAGATCGACATGTACCACTGCCACGAGTCGCAGATGTATGAATGGCTGCCCTACAACCAGGGGAATCTCGACGCGGTGCCCCGTGATCCATCGGAACGGCGTGCTTGGATGGCCGAGGCACGTGGATTCAGATCGTCCCGGCCCGGAGCGACTCATCGAGAACTGTTGATCCGGCTGTACGGATCGCAACAGGGCAACC
>JBFIZG010000612.1:0-1776 GCA_041604955.1 Gemmatimonadales bacterium
ACCGGCATATCCCATCCAAGTCTGGTCCGCCCAGGCCGGGGTGTCCTTTGCCCGCGCCCAGAGATCCAAGAGCACCACGGACTCGGCTTCGAGCGAAACGTTCGCGTGCTCGCTGGGCTCGTGGTGGGCGTTCGCGCCGTTCACACCGAACGCAACGATCGGCGGAGAATCCGTCTTGTACCCGGCACGTTCGATGGCCTCGAGGACGCGACGCTGCACGCCAAATTCGGTTACCGGCGAGCCCAGCCCCACGACCTCACGCAACGTGCTCCGCGCAATGTCCGCCAAGGTTTCTGCAATCCGCCGGTGGGTCGCCCTCTCGTCGTCCGTCCATTGCGCGGCGAATTGGCTCACCAACTCATCGGACGGCACGACGTCGGCCCCGAGCCGTGTCAGCAGCTGCATCACCCCCGCCGGGACCCGATCGAGGTAGGGAACGGCATCATCGGGCGAGATCTCCATGGCGATCCGCTTTCCACGAACGATTCGCTCGAGCGAGGCATGCAAGTCCTCCCACGTGTTATACCGCTGGACCTCCGTGCCTTTGGGAACGAGATGCGAATCGATGGTGTGGACGAGAATCGTAGGCGCCTCGTTCTGAGCGAACCACACGAACAGCCGTCGAGTGAAGCCCAGACCGGGCCCCGTGTCCATCAGCCGTCCCGCGATGGGGTTGATGCCATGAAAGTCGAAGACCAGCCACCCGTCGAGTGCAGACTGTTTGAGTGTAAGCTGCAACCGAACCAGGTCGATCCCTCCCAACCCTGTCACTCGCTAACCTCCTGCGTTGCAGTTTTCCAGCAACACACATCGCCACCGCGTCCCCGACACCTTGCATGGACCATATCCCCCTCGAATCCGGCCAGGGTGCGTAGCAACTCCGACACGCCGGATCCGTACAACGCACACGCACTGCCCTCCGGGACCGCCTCTATTGAGGGTGGCGATCCCTCGACCGTGATACGTCCGGCTTCATCGAGCGATGCCGTCACGCCAAACACGCGGTGGGCAATTCCTCGCGCGAGGCGAAAACCCATCCGATGTCGAGCCTTGGTTGGCAACGCCCGATGCAACCCGCGCGCTGCTGCGGGCATGGTCCGCATGGCGTGGCGGGCCGCGCGGCGGCCGGCGTCGCTGAACACCAGTCCTGCGTCGTTGCGTCGTCCCACCAACCGAAGCAGTTGAATCAACTCCTCGACCCCGACGCCGCTTCCCTGTCCCGCCAGTCGCGCGTACCGCTCGATCTGCCCCTGGACCGTTCTACTCGCGCCGAGCCGCTTGGGAACGAAATCCTGTGGCAGCTCTTCCAGAACCGCAGATGTCGGACGGTCGAGCGAACGCACGGCTTCGAGAACCGCCAAGGGAACCATCGCGTTGATGGGCTGCTTTGCTTTAATGTCCACAAGCCGCGCAGTCGGGTAGTACCGAACAGATGGGCGGCAAGTTAGCGGTACCGCGTAGGGTCAGCTAGTGGGCGTTGCATCCTCGCGAATCGCGAGCGATTGTTTGCGATGGCATGCCGTGACAGCGCTTTCGTTACATTTGCGGACCGGGTGTGAATACGCGAGAAGCACCACGCCAATCCGAGGAACGGCGGCGAGCTTTCGAAGCCGAAGCCCTTCCACATCTCGACTCGGTGCATCGGGTCGCGCTCCGCCTGGCAGGATCGGAGGCGATGGCGGCTGATCTGACACAGGAGACGATGTTTCGCGCGTTTCGCGCGTGGCATCAGTTCCAGAGCGGGACCAACGTCCGCGCATGGCTCCTGACCATCCT
>JBFIZG010000613.1:0-1773 GCA_041604955.1 Gemmatimonadales bacterium
TAGTCGAACGTCCCCGAGTCAGTGCCTGGACCGTACAGATTGAGGGGGCGGTCGGGGAAGTTCGGGCGGATCTGCCGCCAACTCCTGATCGTGCTGCCAGGCTTCCAAATCGCATTGAGTTCGGCGACCGTCAGATAGTCGACCCACGTGTTGTCATTGTGGACGAGGATTGATAGCCCGTCGAATGCCACTGGAAGCTCGATAAACCCGACCCCTTTGGCCACGGCTTCTTCCATCTCGGTGGGTTTGATCGTGCGGGAGGCGTCGTTGATGTCCGTCTCACCCGCGAGGAACTTTTTGAACCCACCCCCCGTGCCGGAGACGCCAACGGTCACCCGCACGTCACGATGCGCACGCTGGAACTCCTCCGCCACCGCTTCGGTGATCGGGAACACCGTGCTCGATCCGTCAATACGGATCGTCGCGGGGCCGGCATCCCCTCCCCCGCTTCCGCCACAAGCGCCGAGTGTCACAGCGCTCACGATCGTGACGATTCCACTGAGCTGTTTCATGCCTCCCCCTGAATGGAGCGTTGGGCGCACCGCGTCACCACCCGATGCCGGGCACACTCGTGAAGACCTCCCGAATGTCCTCTTCGTCTTCGATAACGAGTATGGTGGCCCGGGTCATGGCACCCATGCGATCGAGCACCGAGAAACTACGTTCCAGGACGACGGAGAAGGATGGTGGTCACTCCCCCTCACCACAAGCGGTGACGGCGCTTGATACGCTCCTCGAACGGCGAGGGCCGCCTGGGGACGTGATGCGCGGCCAACAACTCCGGCTTGGCGAACAACTTGATCAGGGCCACACCCGCGACGAACCCACCGAGATGCGCCATGAACGCTACGCCGCCACCGTCGCTGGATCCGACCGCCAGCGAGCCGGCAGCCTGCAGGAACGCCCAGTAGACGAGCATCCAGGCGGCCGGGACGGCCACCGTCGTGACAAAGAACCCGAGGATGACGAGCATGTGGACCTTGACCCGCGGGTACAAGACCAGGTAGCCCCCCATGATGCCCGAGATGGCGCCCGACGCGCCGACCATCGGCACCGCCGAGGCCGGAGTCACGGCGATCTGCGCCACGGCGGCCAGCAACCCGCACAGGAGGTAGAACGCGACGAACCGGGTGTGGCCCATGGCGTCTTCGATGTTGTTCCCAAACACCCAGAGAAACCACATGTTGCCGATGAGGTGCAGCCAGCCGCCGTGGAGGAACATCGACGTCACCACGGTATGCCAGGGCTGACCCCCCAGTCGGCACCCAGCGCCCGGTCCGAGCGGAACGACGGTCCCCTCGGGCACCCGATTCGTCAGCTCTCCCGGGATGAGGCCCAGCTCGCAGAGCGACCTGAGCATCGGCTCACCCATCCCCGCTCCCTGCACCAACACCCAGACGAGCCCAGTCGCCACGATGAACCCGACCGTCATGAACGGAGTGAGGACCGTCGGATTGTCATCGCGATACGGAATCATAGGGCACGCTCTACAATCACCATAACCGGCTGATTATGAAGGGGTTATGTGACTTAACAGCTACCTGGTTCCTGTCATTGTGGCACGTTTTCATGGTATGTGGATTGCGCTAAGCGACTGTCGCATCGTCTTGTGCATCCTAAACCTGTATACGGAAGGAGTCGGAATGGCGTCGAAAGTAATTGGGATTGACTTGGGAACCACGAACTCGGTGGTAGCCGTGATGGAAGGCGGCGATCCCGTTGTCATCCCCAACTCAGAGGGCGGCCGCACCACTCCATCCGTCGTTGCATTCA
>JBFIZG010000614.1:0-1753 GCA_041604955.1 Gemmatimonadales bacterium
AGATGCTCGCGCCAGGTTCGAACTCGGCGTGCTGTTGACGAGCGTCGGTCGGTTCGATGAGGCGGTTGCGGAGCTGACGCTCGCAACCCGACTTGATTCCACCCGGGTGGATCATTGGCGGATGCTGGGGCGTGCAGCGTTTTACGCTCAACGCGCCGACGTGGCGTACCAGGCTTATTGGAATGCGTTGCGTCTGGATGGAAACGTCACGTCACCTGAGGGACTGGACCACGTTATCTGGAACGCCCTGTTGAACGGCACCGGCTGACCCACCGCAACTATTTTTCCATCCCAACATCTGGTAACATGCTTCGATGAAAAGAGATCGCTCTCCGGATAGCGTCGTCGCGAAGGTCATTGCCTGGACCGAGGACGGCGCCGTGAAGTTTCTGGATCAGACGCTCCTGCCGCGTGAGGAGACGTATCGTGAGGCGAGGTCGCTCGACGAGACGATCGAGGCCATTCGGTCGCTGCGGATCCGAGGGGCGCCGCTCATCGGGATCGGCGCGGCCATGGGACTCGTGGCCGCAGCCTCTGTGGAGACGCGAGCCGGCAGTCTGACGCCCCAATGGTTCCATGAGGCGGTCCAACGGCTGACGGCAGCCCGTCCCACGGCCATCAACCTCGCGTGGGCGATGGAGCGGATGCGCCGGGTGGGCGTCGAGGCCTTTGAATCATCAGCGGATCAACGCCGAGTCGTCGAGCTTCTGCGGGAAGAGGCGCAGCGAATCTGGGATGAAGATGCGGCTATGTGCCGGGCGATAGGCCGCGCAGGCTCAGATCTCATTCCGAGTGGCGCGACGGTCATGACGCACTGCAACGCCGGGGCGCTCGCAACGGGGGGAATCGGGACCGCGCTCGCCGGTATTTACGTCGCCCATGAAGAGGGAAAGCGCGTGCGCGTCCTGTCGTGCGAAACTCGGCCGCTCCGCCAGGGTGCGCGTCTGACCGCCTGGGAGCTGTCGTGTGCCGGCGTGCCGGTGACGTCCGTCGTCGACAGCGTCGCCGCCTCGCTCATGCAGCGGGGAGAGGTCGATCTGGTGGTCACCGGAGCGGACCGCGTGGCCGCAAACGGTGACGCCGCCAACAAGATCGGCACCTATGGACTGGCGGTGCTCGCGGAGGCGCACGGCATTCCGTTTTACATTGCCATCCCCCGAAGCACCATCGATCTCTCCTGTGCCACGGGCCGCGACATTCCGATCGAGGAGCGGAGCGCCGATGAGGTAGATGCGGCGCCGGGTGCGGAGGTCTACAACCCCGCGTTTGACGTCACGCCTGCTCGGTACGTGACCGGAATCCTCACCGACGGCGGCCTCATCGGACCGCCGTACGAAAAGACGATCCGAGCGCTGTTCGACTGAGCGACACCGGACGAGAGTGAAAGACTGGCTGTTGGGCCTCCGACTGGACGGGCCGGGCGGGGATCGATCATACTAGGTGGCGCTCTGTTCCCCGTCTCATACCCACTGACACCGAAGGGATTTGGCTTGGCGTGACGTCCGTCCTCGCGATCGATCAGGGAACGACCGGCTCGACGGTCATGGTCATCAGCCAGTCGGGCGACGTTCTGGCGCGCGCCTATCAGGAATTCACTCAGTTCTTTCCGAAACCGGGTTGGGTCGAGCACGATCCCGAGGAAATCTGGCGGATCACGCTGGAGGCGACGCGCGAAGTCCTGGACCATGCGCGGGACAAGCCGCAGGCGATCGGGATCACCAATCAGCGCGAGACCGTCGTCGTGTGGGATCGG
>JBFIZG010000615.1:0-1747 GCA_041604955.1 Gemmatimonadales bacterium
GCCAGCGAACTCGTCCCGTCTCCGATCACAAAATCGTCTCTTCCATCTTCATTCAGATCGACTACCGCCAAGCCCCAGGGATTCTCGATCTCCCGCAGCGCAAGCCGCACCGTTTGAAACCCCGCCGTCCCGCCAAGAACAACGAGGGCGTCCGAGGACCAACTCGTAACGAGCGCGTCTTCGACGCCATCTCCGTTGATGTCTCCTACAGCGATGCTCTTGGCTCCTGCCGCTATGCGGAACGCTGCACCCTCACGAAATTCGCCCTGGCCGTTACCAAGGAAGACCTCGACGAGAGAGGACCGTCCGTCCGACGCCGCGATCACGTCCAACTTGCCGTCTCCATCGAGGTCGGCCAGCCCCACACCAAAAGGCGACGCCGCCGGCACGGAAGGCGCGCGAACAAACTCCGATCCCGATGACCCGACACTGAGTACGGCACCGACTTCGTCTGGGTTGGGAGTGATCAGGTCGAGTCTTCCATCGTTGTTCACGTCCCCGGTTGCAAATCCCAGATAGGGATCCCCACCGACGTCAACCACCTTGCCCGGCGTTTCAAACGCACCCTGACCCAGGCCTTTGAGAACCAGCAGACCCCGTCCGGCCCGGTGATCGACTATGAGATCCACGTGACCGTCAGCGTCGAGATCTTCCGCACGAACTGCGTGCGGGTGCGGATCTACATCGATTGTAAGCGGCGAATTCGAAGCCGGCTGGTAACCTCCATGACCGTCACCGGTCAACAGCGTCAGGTACGACGTTTCGTGATTGGCCACAACCAGGTCGATGACACCGTCGCCGTTCATGTCAGCAGCAAACACATCTGTGGGATTCTGTCCTGCCGGAAAGCGTCCGCGGCCGGTCAACCGCCCGTGGCCATCGCCCTGGAAAACGATCAGATCATGATCTGCACTGTTCGTTACGACGAGATCTTGGTGGCCGTCGTTGTCGAGATCGGCGAACGCAACCGCTGGCTCACCCGCGCCTACTTCGAGCCGCTGTGGAACGAAGTTGACACCACCAATCGTGACCGTGTCTGACTGACAAGCGGAAAGTAGCAAGAGGGTCGAAACGATGAATCCATGCATGGCTCACCTTTCAAGCAAGTTATGCTACCTCGCGGCGGCGGCCAGTCTCGTTACGAGCCGGTCCACTCGAGGTCCGATGACGCCGGTGAGTCAGCGCACACCTTCTCGCGGATGATGCCTGGGTGACTTCCGTATTCGTCTGGGATCGTCTCGTACTGTCCGCGTTCATCCGCTTTCGTCTGCGTCCATCGGCGGCGCTACAGCGCCCCATTTGTCCCCAACGGCTTACAGCCCCTCCATTCCGCACTTTGCGTAATTGTAGCGTCGCGCTCAGTCTGCCGTCCCCAGCCGCTCGAGTAATCGTTTGAACCGGGGATCGTCGCGAACCGGATCCGACCAGGGACTCACTTTGATGTACAGCAGACCATCCGGCTTGTCTGCGAACGCCCGCTCGAGCCACTCGAACGCGCGGTCCGCGTCACCGAGCTGCGCGTAGACTCCCCCGATGATTGAGGGATCGTCTCCCTGCGCCTCTGCCTTGGCCAGCAGCTCGAGAGCCTTCTCCTTCCGCCCCCACTGGGCATAGATGACTGCGCGGCCCGAGAGCTGATCCGGAGCGTCCGGATTGAGTTCAAACGACCGGTCCACGGCTGCCAATGCCTGCTCGTAGAGACCCTTCTGTGCATAGGCCCCGCAGAGAACTCCGTATGCGGAATGGA
>JBFIZG010000616.1:0-1737 GCA_041604955.1 Gemmatimonadales bacterium
ACGGACCAACGGGGTCGTAGGAGCCCCTCATCCGCTGCTGGGAAAGCGCACAGCGGTTGGCTCAAGATGCAATGTTTCCTACCGCTGGCAAGAGAGGAATTGCTAAGCCGTCGTCGGATTTGTGGCGATTCGATACTCGCAGGAACGTGTTTGAAGACTTGTTGAGCCTCCCCGCCTATCGTGCGCAAGCTGATAACGGAGGAACCTCAGATGGGTGCCGTCAGCCTCGGCGATTTCTTCGGGTCACACCGGCCCCCGATCCCCCCAATCCTGCAAGAACGCTCGGTAGGGTGGTGTCCGGTCGCGGAACGGCGACGGCTCGGTTCGACACCCCCACGGAGAGACGATCAGCGGTCCCCCGAGGGTGGAGTGAAACGTCATGGCCAGAGCATCGGCCCGGTCGGGACTGCGACCGATCCGCGCCCGTAAGTCGTCCTTCGATTCAATCTCAATCTTGCCCGCTGAGTTCGGTTTCCACTGGGTCGCCGCGAGTTCGTCCCTCAACTTGTCGTCCGGGGGCACCGCAATGGTGCCTTCCTCGAACGCGCGCCGGAGCCGCCAATAGCACTCCGCGCGGACGTTGCGAAACTTCACCGCGTCCCTGGCCGTCCGGCCCGCGTTGAACTCGCTCACCAGCACGCCCTGCTCCTTCAGTCGGTCGAACACGCCGGACCCGAGCCCCACGGTATCCACCAACACCGTCGTCTGTTCACGGTCGAGCCCGAGCCGATCCATCTCGGTCAACACCTTGCCCACCGTGGTCATCAAGTCGGCTTTCGCCCACGTGATGATCTCCTGCACGACCGGCCCTTGCCGCACGACCAGCGCCGAGTGGTCCGCCCCGAACCGCGCCGGGTCCAACGCCAGCACGACGGGTTCGTGCTGCGCCGCCTCCTCGAACGTCTTGTCCGTCCACCGCCGTTCCGCCTGCTCAATCCACGACCGCTTACAAATGGTGTCCTCGTCCACGTCGGGGAAATCGCCAAGGACTCTCGACGTGTAGACGCCCGACCCGACCCCGTATTCCGCCGCCATGTTGTCAATGAATTGCTGTGTAACCGCGCCGGGAATCACTTCGCGTTGCTCAACCACGTTCGGGTGCTCGAAAGCGGTTATCCGCTGCGCGACCCACGTATCCGACCGACAGAACTCGAAGAACCGCCCGCTGCTGCTCAACGGGTTACCCACGGCGACGAGGCGGGACTCGTCCCCCGTGGCGTTTGCAAAGACGCCCTCCCAGATTGGCCCGTCGATCCCCTGCGCCTCCGTCACGACGATCATGAGCGCGGGCGCGTGAAACCCAGTCACCTTCGACACCTCGTTACTGGTGAAGGCGAGAATCCCCCGGTGACCGCTCGCATCGGCCCGCAACGCTAACTCGTACAACGTGCCGGGAAGTTGCTGCGCCGCGTCGAACGCCCGCCTCACTTCACCCATAACCACGTGCTTGACCTGTCGTTCAGTGGGGCCGGTCACCAGTACGAACCCGCCTCGGGCGTACACCCACCACAAGGCGAGCCTCGCGGCCGCCCAGTCTTTGCCAATCCCGTTGGCTGACCTCACGACCACCTGCCGGGAGTCCCGGACCAGTTCCATCATGGTCACCTGCGCGCCCCACGGGTCAGCCTTCAGCACCTCCCGGACGAACCCCTCGGGGTCGTTCGCGTACTGCTCGAACCGTCGGAAGTCAGCACGCTGGTCGTGCTCGGTGAGCTTGTCTCCAATAGTGCCCAGGCG
>JBFIZG010000617.1:0-1736 GCA_041604955.1 Gemmatimonadales bacterium
GCGCACCGTGAGGCTCAGGAGGTATCGCTCGGCGTAGCTGTAGTCGACTTTGCCGAAGAACGACAGCAGCGAACTCCGGAATCCGGAGCTGCTGACGTTCTTGGTGTCCGGGTCACCAATGGCATCCTGAATGTATCGGGCATTGATGTCGGTCGTGATCAGATTGTTGATGCTGGAGCCGTTGCCACTGAACCTTCCCTGGTTCGCTTCCTGGCCGACCAAGATGGCAATGTCATGCTGTTCACCGAACCCGGTCGAATAGTTCAGCGTGTTGCTCCAGGTCCAATCTCTGAACGTGTTGTAGCTCTCGCTGATGGCGTTGGAGAACGACGGCTCGGAGAGTTCGGGGTCGATGGGATCATACCCGACGAACGACTGCTCGTTCAGGTTGAACCCGAACCTGGTCGTGAGATTCAACTCGTCCGTGAGGTCGACGCCCGCAAAGACGTTTCCGAAGATCTTGATGTTCTTGCCGATGTCGTCCTTGTTGGCCCACGCTTCTTTGAGCGGATTCGACTGGTTGCCCAGGCCCACGGCCTTCCCGGCGGCGAAGTTCCCACCGACGTCATACACGGGGACGACCGGCTGCATCAGGATGTTCTTGCCGAGGATGCCGCCTTCGGCGAAGCCCCCTGGGTCGCCCGCCCCGCCGTAGAATTGCTCGTACGCAACGGCGAGATTCTCACCAACAGTGAAGCGGCCGTGCTCAAACTGGGTGTTGACACGGGCCGTGCCACGCTGGAACCGGTTGAACGCTGCGGTGCCCTCCTGATTGAAATAGTTGAGGGACACATTGTAGCCGTGAGACACCCCGCTGCCGGAGAGGCCCAGGTTGACGTCCGTCACGACGGCAGGACTGAAGACAGACTCCCACCAGTTCGTGCCCTGGCTGCCCGGCATGATCAAGCTGTTCGGAAAGGAATACGTGCTTTCGTCAACACTGGTGGTTTGCGTGACACCGTCATTGGGCCAGATGTAAGCAGGGACGGTGGGATTGCTGGGATTTCCGTAGATATTCTCCGGAACGGGCAACCCCGCGTTCTCATGTGCCCGTTTGACGATTTCATGGTACTCCAGCGCATCGAGGATCAGGAAATCGTCATAGCCGCGGACCGGAGCCGCCATGCCGGACTTCACATCCAGCGTGAACCGCGGCTCCGACGAGCTTCCCCGCTTGCGCGTCTCGATGATAACCACGCCATTCGTCGCCCGAGCCCCATAGATGGAGGCGGCCGAGGCATCCTTCAACACCTGAATCGACTCGATATCGTTGGGATTCAGCCAGTTGATGTACGTATCCTCGGTCGGCGTGCCGTCGATGATGAACAGGGGATCGTTGTTCTGGAACGAACTGATCCCCCGGATGCGCACCGTGGATCGTGAGCCGGGCGAGCCACTGGCATCAACCGTCACCCCGGCCACGCGGCCATCCAGCCTCTGGAGCACGCTTGCCCCACTCTGCCTGGTCAGGCTCTCGACATCGACACTGGACACGGCACCGGTGATGTCCGCCCGCCGTTGCTCCGTGTACCCCGTCACAATGATCTCGTCCAGGACCGCCACGGCGGGTTCCAGAACGATATCGAGGGTGGTGCGCCCGGCCACGTTCAACGCGAGCGCTCGGTAGCCGATGAGCGAAAAGATCAGCGTGGCGTCGGCCGGGGCCGAAATGGTGTACCGCCCCCCCGCGTCGGTCGTCGTGCGGATATCAGTCCGCTGGACTCCTACGGTCACCC
>JBFIZG010000618.1:0-1723 GCA_041604955.1 Gemmatimonadales bacterium
ACCCGCGCATGCCGTGCCGCAGGCCGGACAGCGGCCGTCATCCGTAAGCCGCCACGACTTCAATACGTACCAGTCACGAGCGATCAGGACCTCACCGCATTCGTGACAGCGAGTGGTCCCACCGTCGAGATCATGCACGTTCCCCGTGTACGCATACCGCACACCGTTCTCCATGGCGATGGCCCGAGCGCGCGTCAGGGTTTCGGGAGGCGTCGGCGGCACGTCACGCATCTTCCAGTCGGGATGGAACGCCGTAAAGTGCATCGGGACGTCTGGACCCAGACGATCGACCACCCATCGCGTCATCTCGTCGAACTCACGATCCGCGTCATTCTCGCCGGGAATGACCAGGTTGGTAATCTCGAACCAGACGTCAGTCTGATGCTTCAAGTATTCGAGGGTTTCGAGGACAGGCTGCAAGTGACCCTTGGTGATCCGCCAATAGAAGTCCTCCGTAAACGCTTTCAGATCGACGTTGGCCGCATCCATGTAGCGGTAGAACTCCCGACGGGGTTCGTCGCACATGTACCCCGCCGTGACGGCAACCGCCTTGATACCCCGCTCGTGACAAGCCCGTGCCACGTCGATGGCGTATTCATGGAAGATCACGGGATCGTTGTAGGTAAAGGCAACGCTCGTGCAGCCGAGCCGCTCGGCCACTTCGGCGAGACGCTCGGGCGACGCCGCATCAGCCAGCGTGTCAATCTCACGAGACTTGCTGATATCCCAGTTTTGACAGAACGAGCACGCGAGATTACACCCGGCGGTTCCGAACGAAAGGACCGGCGTTCCCGGCAGAAAGTGGTTGAGCGGTTTTTTCTCAATGGGATCTATGCAGAAGCCGCTGGAGCGTCCGTAGCTCGTCAGGACGATCGCGTCGTCCTGACGCCTCCGGACGAAACACATCCCCCGCTGCCCCTCGCGTAGCTTGCAGTATCTGGGACAGACGTCGCACTGCACACGCCCATCGTCGAGCGTATGCCAGTACTTGGTCGGAACGACCGATTCGGCAACGCTGCGTATCATGGTAGCCGCACCTTACGAAGAATAGGCACGTGGCGGCCCGGACACTAGCTCGACTCAGGGTTGGATGATGGTCGCCTGAAGCCCGCCTCCGGGCCGATCGAGAATCATGACCGTACGGGATGTGCCATCTGTGATGTTGATTGGCGGGAGCCTGAGCAACGAGTCTCCCAGCACCGGCAGGCCGTCGGGGTCACGACGCTCGGTCGTCACGTACACCGTCCACTCGCCCGGGTCGCTTTCCAGGTAGGGCGACACGGCCCGGAACGGGAATGGAAACATGATGGTCACGAACATCTGGAAATCGGGCTGGGTGCGCCAGACATCCAGCGGCGGACCATTTTGGGCAAAGTGGACCGCCCGGAGTTTGCTCCTGCCCGCCGGCACTACCGCCCCGGAATCCGTCAGCACCCACGGGTTTATGACGCTCGACGAATCGACGGTCAGCACGACGATGCTGTCGTTGGCAGGAAACGTGAGGGACGTGCCCGGAGAGGGATTGGCCGAGGTCACCGAACGAAAGGCAAGGACCTGACTGCCTGCCGGGACGGTGGCAAAACGGCTCGGCTCCCCGTACGGGAGGCTGGCCAGCACCGTGGCTCCACCGACCAAGACATCCACAGCCGGTACATCGGCGATGGTATGCACGACACGGAGCTTTGCCGAATCCGCACTTCCCATCGGCGGCCCGTTGGGATTG
>JBFIZG010000619.1:0-1708 GCA_041604955.1 Gemmatimonadales bacterium
CGTTGTAGCCGCGGGCTGCGGCACCGAGAGCGTTGACGCTCCTCGCCCACCGTACTTAAATCCTGTCACACCCCTTGGGAGCATGTGATGCTTCGTACACTCGCCCTTGTCGTGTCCGTGGCGATCGCGGGTCATCCGCTGGCGGCCCAGGCCGGTCGTACCCCGGTACCGGCCCAGCACGGCATGGTCTCCAGCGCCCACTACCTGGCGTCAGAAGCAGGTGCCCGCGTGCTCAAGTCCGGTGGTAATGCCGTCGACGCGGCCATCGCCACGGCGTTCGCGCTGGCTGTTGTCTATCCGACGGCCGGAAACATCGGTGGTGGTGGCTTCCTGGTGTATCACGGCGCGGCTGGCGACGTCACGGCGTTCAACTTCCGTGAGAAGGCGCCCCTCGCTGCCACGGAACGCATGTACCTGGACGAGAACGGCGAAATCCGGAACAACGCCAACCATGATGGCCTGTGGAGCGTGGGAGTCCCGGGTACCGTGGCGGGACTGTGGTTGGCACATCGACGATTGGGGAGCAAGCCCTGGCGGGAACTGGTGCAGCCGGCTGTTGATCTCGCCGAGAAGGGATTTCCGTCGTCGTGGGCCATGGAACGCTTCCAGGATTGGTTGGCGGAGAACGCTAGCCGATTCCCGAGTACGGCCAAGACGTTCCTCAAGGGCGGAAAGACGCCGTATGCTCCCGGCGAGACGTGGAAACAGCCGGATCTCGCCCGCACGCTGAAACGGATTCAGCGCGATGGCCACGACGGCTTCTATGCCGGCGCCACGGCAAAGCTCGTGGCTGACTTCATGAAGAGCAATGGCGGTCTCATCACCGAGGAAGACCTGAGCGCGTATCAGGCCCAGGAGGTGAAACCGATTCACGGCACGTTCCGCGATTACGACGTGTATGCCATGGCACCGCCCAGTTCCGGCGGGGTGGCACTGGTCGAGATGCTGAACATCCTCGAGGGATACGATCTCAAGACGATCGGGCATAATTCCGCGTTCTATCTCCATCTGCTCACGGAATCGATGCGGCGGGCGTTCGCGGATCGCGCGCGTTACCTGGGTGACCCCGATTTCAACACGGCCATGCCGATCGAGCGCCTCACGTCCAAGGAGTATGCGGCGACGCTCCGGGCAACGATCGATCCGTATCGGGCGTCCAAGAGTGACCCGCGCTTGTTCAACGACATGGCCGACAACGACCATACCACGCACTTTTCCGTCGTGGATGCGCACGGGAATGCGGTATCGGTGACCTATACCCTCGAGGCCGGATACGGCTCACGTATCGTGGTCGACGGCGCCGGCTTCTTGCTCAACAACGAGATGGGCGACTTCAACGCCATACCGGGCCGCACCGACTCGACCGGCCGAATTGGCACGCGACCCAACCTCATCGCGCCCGGGAAGCGGATGCTGTCGTCCATGACGCCCACGATCGTCGCGAAAGACGGCAAACCCGTACTCGTGGTGGGGAGCCCCGGTGGTCGCACCATCATCAATACGGTGCTCCAAGTGGTCCTGAATGTCATCGAGCACGGCATGGATGTGGCGGACGCGGTCGAGGCCGGGCGCATTCATCACCAGTGGCTCCCCGACGTGACGTCGATGGAGCGGTGGATGGTGTCCCCGGATACGCGGACCTTGTACGAGAACATGGGTCATCGAGTGCGGGTGATCGGCGGACAGGGGAGCGCGATGGCGATCTTCA
>JBFIZG010000620.1:0-1706 GCA_041604955.1 Gemmatimonadales bacterium
ACCGGTGAGGTCCGGCTCGATGCGCCACTCGACCCGGATGGCGACCGGGCGCTCATTGAGCGTTTTATCGCCGAAGATTTGCCGGACACCGAAGAGCGCACGATGGAACGGTTCCTTACCGATGAGGTCGGCGACGCGCTCAAAACACTCCCGCCCAGGGATGCCAAAGTGCTGAGCCTGTACTTCGGTCTGGACGGTGGGCGCGAGCACACGCTGGAAGAGATCGGTGGCATGCTCGGCGTCACGAGAGAGCGGGTGCGACAGCTCCGCGACCGCGCCTTGAAGCGGCTGCGCGAAGGTGAAGTCGGACGGGCGCTCGCGAGTTTCGCGGCGTAAGGGTTCTAAATCACCGCCGGCACCACGCCGGTTCACGATCCTAGAGGCCAGGGCACGCGCCCTGGCCTCTTTTTCTGGCAGCCGTTAACTTCGCCCCGTGTACGAACTTGTGAACACCCGGGTGGCCGGTTGGCTCACGGCGGTTGGCCGAGCGGGCCATTTCATGTCGGACGTCGCGAGGGGATTTCGGGACATTCGCACATGGGCCGGTCTGACCGTGATCCAAATGCGCCGAGTCGGCGTCCAGTCGCTCCCGATCGCGATGTTCATCGCCCTGTTTACCGGCATCGTCCTCGCGCTGCTCTCGTCGTACAGCTTCTCCAATGCCGTCCCGCTCTACTTCGTCGGAACGCTCGTTGGGAAGACGGTCATCATGGAGCTGGCCCCCGTCCTGACCGGTCTCGCCCTCGCGGGAAGGGTCGGCGCCAATATCGCGGCGGAGCTGGGAACCATGCGGGTGACCGAACAGGTGGACGCATTGGAAACGCTCGCGTTCAATCCGTACTCGTACCTCGTCGTCCCGCGCGTCATTGCCGCCACACTCATGTTTCCCGTGGTCGTGGGGTTGGCAATGGCGGTCGGTCTCGTATCGGGGTGGCTGACGGCCATCAGTCTGATCGATCTGTCGACCACCGAATTCGTGAAGGGCCTCAGACTGTTTTATGAGTTCAAGGACGTGTGGTTTGGATTGGTGAAGAGTATGAGCTTCGGACTGGCGATCGCGTTGACAGGCGCAATGAAGGGGCTGTCGAGCAAGGGGGGCGCGGAAGGCGTGGGGCGCGCGACCACCGAGGCCGTCGTACTCGGCGCCGCGACGATCCTAGTGCTCGACGCCTTTTGGGCTGTCGTGCTGCTGTGACGGCTGGGCGGCGAACGCCGTGATCACGTTTCGTGACGTGCACAAGAGCTTTGGGTCGAAACACGTGCTCCGCGGGTTCACGTTGGACGTCGAGCCCGGACAAACCATGGTTATCCTCGGGTATTCGGGATCGGGCAAGAGTGTCGCACTCAAGCACATTGTTGGACTCCTCGAACCCGATGCCGGAGAAGTGGAGGTCGATGGCTACGTGGTGCACACGCTCAAACGGAGGCACCTCGCCGAACTCCGGAGCCACATCGGATACGTCTTCCAGTTTGCCGCCCTGTTTGACTCGATGACTGTCGAGGAGAACATTGCGTTGGGGCTCAGGCGCCAGGGACTCTCCGCGCGTGAGATCGAACAGCGGACGTTCGAATCGCTGGACCTGGTCGACCTGCCGGGAACCGAACGGCGCTACCCGGTGGAGCTGTCGGGTGGGATGCGCAAGCGCGTTGGCATTGCGAGAGCCATCGCCTTGAAGCCCCGGTATATCCTATATGATGAACCCACC
>JBFIZG010000621.1:0-1701 GCA_041604955.1 Gemmatimonadales bacterium
CGGCAGGCGGGTCCCCCAGCCTGGCGGTCACGTCTGACGGCACGATCTGGGTCTGGGGCAGAAACGCGGAAGGCCAGTTGGGGGACGGCACGCTCACCAACCAGGTCTCGCCGGTTCCGTTGGCGAGCCTGATGTATGCCGTTGCCATGGTGGCAGGTGAATCCCACAGCATCGCGGTGATCGCCGACGGTAATGCCTGGGCGTGGGGGGATAACTCGCAGGGTCAACTGGGCGACGGTACCACCACGAATCACCCGACGCCTGTGAGGTCGAGAGGACTCGCCGGCGCGGTAGCCATCGCGGCAGGCGCTTTCCACAGCCAGGCGATCATTGGCGATAGGGACAGAGATGGCATCGTGGACCCCGTCGATGGGCAAGTCGTGGCTGGCGTCTTTGTCGATCACCGCAAGGTGTACTCCGCCAACTTCACTGATCAGAACCTGGGCGGCGTCAGTTTCGGGTTCATTGCGGATCGCAGCGACTTGACCGTCAACGTGCTCGAAGCCGTCAACCCCGCGGGCGTTTGGCTCGGTGCCAGCAGCGGTGCGGGAACGGCAACCGTCAACGCGTGTGGCTTCGACGTGTTCCTCACCGCGGGCGATTCGACCGTTGTGACTTGCTCATCGCTGGCCGCTCAAGTATTCGCGGGACCGATCGAGATCCAGCTTGCGCCCGATATTCTCGTTGTCGCACCAGCCGGAGTAACGTTGACGGTAACGCAGCTATCGCCGGAGCAGTTCAGGGTTGAGAATGCTGCCGTGAGTCTGGTCTCCCTCACCATCCTGAGCCAGGGTCAGGAATTCGACGTGCCGCCTGGCAACACGTTTGTCACCGGCGACACGACGCCGCCCGTGGTGACGGCAGCCTTCGTTCCGCTCGGCGAAGTCGAGGAAGACGAGGGGCGTTTTCGGATCGAGTATGCCTGCCGCGATTCCGTTGATCCGAGTCCGGCGATCACCGCTGCAGCGGTGAACGGCATCCCGGTGCATCATGGGCAAGTGGTGAAGCTCGAGCTCGACGACGAAACCGAGGTGAAAATCAAAGACGGCGTTCTGAAGAAACTGGAGGCGCCCTTCTTCACTCTTGTGGTCTCTTGTTCAGACGCCTCGGGCAATGCCGCCACTGCGACCGCATCGCCGCAATTCTCCAGCGACGACGATGATGACGATGACGAAGACGAAGACGAAGACGAAGACGATAAGAAGAAGCGGAAGACCAAGAAAGAACGTAGCAACAAATACAGGGACTAACCCCAAGTCATCTCACCATCAAATATGGAGAAGAACGGGTCGCCGTGAGACCTTGATCACGGCGACCCGTTTCTCGCGATTACGCGCCCCGATTTCCCGATCAGGCGAGGTCGAAGCGATCGGCGTTCATCACCTTGGCCCACGCCGCCACGAAGTCGCGCACGAACTTCTTCTCCGAGCCGCCGCACGCGTAGACTTCCGCGAGCGCCCGGAGCTGCGAGTTCGAGCCGAAGACGAGGTCGACCCGGGTGCCGGTCCACTTGACCTTGCCGGTCTTGCGGTCGCGTCCCTCGAACACGCTCTCGTCTTTTGCGCTCGCCTTCCACTCCGTGCTCATGTCGAGCAGGTTGACGAAGAAGTCGTTCGTCAGCGTTCCGGGCCGGTCGGTGAAGACACCGTGCGCCGCACCGCCGTGATTGGCGCCGAGCACGCGGAGGCCGCCCACGAGCAC
>JBFIZG010000622.1:0-1687 GCA_041604955.1 Gemmatimonadales bacterium
ACCGCGGAGGAGCCGAAAGCACCCGTGTACGTCGACGGCGAACTCTCGGTGACGCTGAAGGGCGATCGTATCGTCGAAGAGTTCTTGGAGATCCTCGACGCGTATGTCGCGCGAACATATGCGGCGCGCCTCGCCGCGAGCCCGTCGTGAACGCCCCCAGCAATCCCGACGGCGTCACCGGGTAGCGCTCCGTTGACGATCGTCTAACCCGCCGTCTCTTCCGTTCGGCGAACGCACATGAGTCCGGAGCTCATCAGGAACGTTGCTCTGCCAGCAGGCGTGCGAGCGGTTGCCCTACTCGCGTTCCTCGGAGCTTGCAATCACACCGAACCGTTTCAACCGAGTCCACGAGAACCGCTCGGGCCCTACGAACGCGCGGACGTTCGCCGGCTGACGTTCAATACTTCGGAAGATTCCGATCCGTTCGTGATCGGTGACAGCGTCATCGTCTTCACGCGCATAGAGCCCAATCGCTCGGATGGCGACCGCTGTCTGGCGTATCTGCCCGTCGAGGGAGGAACGTTGCTCCAGACGCTGTGTCCACATGGAATGGTGGCCGATACGATGCGCGACGCCTGGCTTTTTCCAGCGGTGTCCCCAGGGGGTCGGCTCGCGTACGTCAGCCAGGAAAGCCGAATCACGAGCTTTGCACCCGGGGTCAGAAGACTCACGGTGGGAACGACACGGGCCCCCGACAGCGTGACGTTCGCCTTGAACCTGCCGGTTCGCCTCTTCGGGCAGGAACCGAACTCGGTGCGACGACTCGCTTGGGACGGTGCTACCCGTCTGCGCTTCGTTGCGGGTGACGAAGGGTTCCCGTTGGTCAACAACGTACGTGACACGACGTTCTCCGCCCTCGGTTTGGCCGTCGTGGAGGTTGAAAGTGGTGTCGTCTCCGAGGAACCCGGCGGAGAGGGCATCTACGTCTACGCGCCGCGCGCCGACTCCGGAGTCTGGGCCGTGGACGCGGAAGATCCCGCGCAACTCTTTGCCCTCGGCGCGGGCATCCGCACGGTCGCCGGGAGGTTTTCGGGCGCGATCCTCGACATCGCCGACGTGGGTGGTATTCCCGTCGGCGCGCTCGCGCTAGGGGCCACGCTCGAGTGGCTGGACCCCGGTTCGGGTCGCCTGATGGGCCGATTGGTTGCGCCCGGTACGGTGCTCCGCCTGTCCGCAGCCGGCGGGCGCCGCGTCGTGGCCGACGTCGAGGGTCCGTTGGGGCGCGACCTCTGGCTGATCACACTTCCATGAACCGGTGCTGCGCGGTGTTCGTCCTACTCCTGGGAGCACCGGGGGTGGGGCTCATGGGTCAGACCGAGGGAAACATCGGCGGACGGGTGACCGATGGAGCGACCGGCGAACCCGTGGTCGGCGCGATCATTGAGATCGACGACCGCGGCGCGCGAGGACTCACCGACTCGACCGGCGTGTTCCTCATTCGAAGCGTTCGCCCGGGACGCCATCGCATCGGGATATCCGCAATCGGCTATCGATCGGTGAGCAGGGACAGCGTGTTGGTCGAAAGCGGGAGGACAGTCCGTCTCGATGTCTCTCTGACGCGTGTGGCGGTGCCTGTGCGCGGTGTTGTGGTGGAGGCCGAGCCCGATCCGCTGCTCGATCCCCTGGTCACGCAGACGGTCCAGCGCATCCGGGTTGAGGAGCTCCGTGAGTTGCCGGTGTCGACCCT
>JBFIZG010000623.1:0-1684 GCA_041604955.1 Gemmatimonadales bacterium
CGGGTTCACCACGGCCAACGACTTCACCCTGGGGAATAACCAGCCGGCGGAAATCCTGGCCGCCGAGCGTGATACGTCGCTCGCGCCGCCCGTAACCGAAGACATTCCGGTCAACGGCGAATTCGTCGATAAAGAACTGCGCGGTTTCATCGGCGCATTGCAAGCGGGCCGTGACGTCATCCTTCCGCGTTCACGCACGCTGTCGGCCATGTTCCGTCCCATCCGCAAGCTGGAACTCGGGAAGCGGTGGGACGCCTACATGGAGCGGACGTACAGCAAGAACAACGAAGCGGTCTTCGCGTACCTGGACTCGTTGTCGAATCACTACACCGAGCGGGGTGTTCCGCACGTGCTGCTGATATATCCGTTTCTTTTCAGCACTCGGAACATCGGGATCAACGATGTCGACGGGTATCGGTACGCGGAGTATCACGACAGCGTACGGGCGTTTGCGGGGAAGACGAACTTCCACGTCATCGACGTGATCGACTACTTTCGCCGCGATGGCGTCTCATCGTTTGACGGATACCAGGTCGACGGCGATGGGCATCCCAACGGTGCGTTCAACGCTCTCTTGGCCCGTCATCTGTCTGCCGACCTCCTCGAGTGGTCGTTTCCCTGAGCCCCGGACACGATCGACGATGGACTGGCGAATCAGGCTGGGCAACCGACCTGCGTCGAGCCGCGCCGTCTACCGGCGAGGAGTGGTGACGTGCGTCTGAACGTGTCGTGGGGCAAGACCTTGGCCGGCGTCATCCTCGGGGTCATCGTGGTCGCGGCAGCGACGGAGATTGGCGTCCGGGTGTGGGCACCCCAAGAGTTGACGTCGGATCTTTGGACGTTCGACGGCCCCATCTGTCATCGTCTCAAGCCAAACACGAGCGGGCACCAGCGGTCGCGCGAATTTCGGATCGGGTTTGATGTGAGCTCGCAAGGATTTCGGGACCGGGACTACGACGCGCTCAGAGACGTTCGCACCAAGCGCATTCTGTTCCTGGGGGACTCCCACACGTTCGGGTTCGGGGTCGAACAGGACGAGACGTATTCCAAGGTGCTCGAACGGGCTCTGAACGAGCGCCCGTCCGCGTGGCGGTACGAAGTGATCAATGGTGGGACGATGGGGTACGGCACCGGGCACCAGTACCAGCAGCTCGAGCGCATCGGATGGGCGCTGCAACCGGATCTCGTCGTCTTGTCGGTGAACCTGCTGCATGACATCGCCATCAACAACGAGTTGTTTCTCGTTCAGGGCGACTCGATCGAACGGAACACGCGGCCCTGTCGACCGGCACAAAGCTATCGGCGCGTACGGTTCGTGCCCTTCCACTCGTTTCTGCGGGGCCATTCCCATGCTTTCCGCTTCGGCGGTCTGGTTCTCAGGAGACGGGGGAGCGCGGAAGACGACGATGCCCCGAAAGCGCCGAAGCCACGCAACTACGATCTCGGCACGACCGAACAGATTGTTCGCCTGACGAAGCGATCGCTCGACGATCGCGGTATCGATCTGGCGGTTGTCGTCCTTTCCGTCGCGCCGCTTCGCAACCGGCAGGGGAACGGCACCCCGGATCACGTGGCCCGTCTCGAGCGCGATGTTTTGGATGCCTTCCAGGCGTTCCTCAGAGACGTCGACATTCCCCACTTCAGTTTTGATGACGCATTCCGAGTCACCGCCCCGCCGGACGGC
>JBFIZG010000624.1:0-1683 GCA_041604955.1 Gemmatimonadales bacterium
GATCTTTGGAGAAGTCAGCGAAATCACGGCCGACATACCTGCGAGCCAACTTCCGCCGAACATTCTCGTCGGTTGGTTCTTCCTTTGGACCCTCGTTCCGGCCGGCATCCTGTGGATACGGTATCGCAAGTTGACACCGTGACGACCAACGCCGCGAGTCCTGTCATTCGCGTCGACCATGTGTCGCGGTGGTTTGGAAGTGTCGTTGCGGTCAGTGACGTCACGTTTGACATCACGCCCGGAATCACGGGACTACTGGGGCCCAATGGGGCCGGCAAGACCACACTGCTCCGTATGATGACGGGACTGGCCGATGTGTCCGACGGAACCGTCACCGTGTTCGGCCAACCGGTTCGGGACAACCCTCCCCTCTACGGACGTATCGGCGTGATGTCTGAACACGAGACCGTGTACGGGTTCATGAGGGGTCGAGACTTCGTGAAGATGATGGCGCGGTTACGGGGCGTGACCAACCTCGATGCCGCCGTCGACCGAGCCATTGACCTCGTCGATCTTCGTGAGGCCGCGCATCGTCGGTTGGGCACCTACTCTCGCGGCATGCGACAGCGCATGCGGCTCGCAGCCACGCTCGTCCACGACCCGGAGATCTTGATACTCGACGAACCGCTGAATGGCGCCGACCCCCGACAGCGCGTGCATTTTCAGGGGCTTCTTCGGAAACTCGCTGCACAGGGCCGAACCATCGTACTCTCTTCCCACATCTTGGAAGAGGTTGAGTTGCTTGCTGACACGGTGCTACTGATCGTCAACGGCAAGTTGGCGGCATCCGGCGGGTTTCGTGCGATCCGAGCCGCGCTGGACGAGCGGCCGTACCACGTGAGGGTTATTTCCAACGCGCCGCGCGCGTTGGCGGCTGCAGTGGTGACGCTCGATTCCGTTGACGCCGTGAATGTCGATCCCGACGGAGCCATCGTCGTCTTGAGCAGCAATGTACGGGAACTCCAGATTGATCTGCCCCGGCTGGCGCGGTCCGCGTCCATCAGCTTACGCCGGGTGGAACCTCTCGACGACTCGCTCGAGAGTGTCTTTGGCTACTTGGTAGATCGCTAGGATGGGGTCGGTGTACGTTCTCACGCTGCGACAGCTCTCGGGGAAGTGGCGCATCCTAATCATGTCGGTGCTTGCGTCGCTCCCAGTACTCGTTGCCGTCGTCACCGTTAACTCCAGCACCGCACCACCGGTCGGAGAGTTCGAGGCTGTCGCGCTCAGCGGCATGCTCGCCGGATCGATCTCACCGTTGATCGTGCTCGCGATCGCCACCACCGCGTTCGCAAACGAGATCGAGGATAAGACGCTCGCGAATCTCACGCTGTCGCCAATTCCGCGCTGGAAAATCGTCGTACCCAAATTCCTTGCCGTCGTCACTGTTTCAGGACCGTTCGTCGCAATCAGCGCACTCCTGACGAGTCACTTCGCCTTCAGCGGCGACGCGAGTGCATCCGCCGCCGTCACCGCGTCTGCGGTTGTCGGCGTCTTGCTGTATGCGTCCGTCTTTGTGTGGACCGGTCTCGTAACGACGCAAGCAATCGGCATCGGTCTGCTCTACATCGTGATCTGGGAAGGCTTTTTTGCAGGATTTGTTGTAGGCGTCCGTGTCTTGAGTATCCGGCACTACTCGATCGGGTGGATGCATGGACTGGACGCTCGGCGCTTTGCCAGCGC
>JBFIZG010000625.1:0-1683 GCA_041604955.1 Gemmatimonadales bacterium
GCGACAACGGTCTCTTGCTCTCGGTCCGCGGGGTGGGTCACAACATCGCCGGTAACGCCGTGTGCGAGGGTGGGTTGATGATCTCACTTTCCAAGATGAAATCGGTGCGTGTCGATCCGTTTGCGATGACGGCTCGCGTCGAGCCGGGGGTGACGTTGGGCGAGCTTGATAACGAGACTCAAGCGTTCTCGCTTGCCACACCCGTGGGCATCAACTCCACGACTGGCATTGCGGGGCTGACCGTCGGCGGCGGCTTTGGGTGGCTCAGCCGGAAGTACGGGCTGACGGCGGACAATCTGGTTTCAGCCGATGTGGTTACCGCGAGCGGCGACCTGATGACCGTGAGCGACGTCGAAAACGCAGATTTGTTCTGGGGAATTCGCGGTGGTGGCGGGAATTTCGGCATCGTGACGTCGTTTGAGTTCCAACTCCATCCGGTTGGCCCTGAAGTGCTCGCCGGACTGATCGTCCATCCGTTTGCGGGTGCAAAGGAACTCTTGCAGTTCTATCGGGAGTTTGCCGCTAATGCGCCGGAGGATCTGTCCGTCTGGGTGGTGCTACGCCAGGCGCCGCCATTGCCGTTTCTTCCCACCGAGGTGCACGGCACCGAGGTCGTCGTGTTGGCGGCGTTCTATGCGGGCGAGATGGCGGACGGCGAAAAAGCTCTTGCGCCTCTCAGAGCCTACGGGTCACCTATCGCCGACGTCATCGGCCCTACTTCCTACGCTGGGTGGCAGGCCGCGTTCGATCCATTGCTGACGCCGGGGGCGCGGAACTATTGGAAGTCGCACGATTTCTTGGAGCTGTCTGATGAGACGATCGATCGGTTGATCGAGGCGATTGGCTCGCTGCCGGGGCCGCAGTGTGAAGTCTTCGTCGCACAAATGGGTGGTGCGACCAACCGCATTGCTCCCGACGCCACGGCCTATCGTCACCGAGACACGCAGTTCATCATGAACGTGCACGGGCGTTGGGACGACGCTGCGGACGACGATCGTTGTATATCGTGGTGCCGAAGCCTCTTTCAGGCTACGGCCCCGTACGCGACTGGCGGAGTGTATGTAAACTTCATGACCCAGGAGGAGGAGGATCGCGTACAGGCGGCGTATGGGGATAGCTACGACCGACTGGTCGCGCTCAAGAACCAGTATGATCCCACGAACTTGTTTCGCTTGAATCAGAATATTCGGCCCGCGGTGCCGACTTAGACGACGGTACAGGAGGGAGTATGTGTAGAAACATCAAGACACTCTTCAACTTCGATCCTCCGGTCACGGAAGAGGAGATTCGAGCGTCTTCGATACAATTTGTTCGCAAGCTGAGCGGGTTCACCAAGCCGTCTCGGGCCAACGAGGCGGCGTTCAACCGCGCGGTCGACGAGGTCGCAATCGCGGCCCGTACCTTGTTGACCTCCCTCGTGACGACAGCGCCGCCCCGGGATCGAGAAGTCGAAGCCGCGAAAGCTCGGGCCCGCGCCGCGAAACGGTTTGGATCGGCGGCGTAACTGCCGCTAGTTGGTCTGCTTCGCTGACGAGTTGGTTACACGCTCCACCCTGGGCCCAAGTCGCAGAATCCAGTCACGGAGGAAGGTCATCTGGGACGATTGATCCGCTGTCAGGTTCCCTGGTGCGCCATGCACTTGTCCGTAGAGCCGCGTGAGCCGACTGTGTACCTCGGTTACCA
>JBFIZG010000626.1:0-1682 GCA_041604955.1 Gemmatimonadales bacterium
CCGCTTCAGGCTCTCATCCATCGGGATGTAGAACGCCTTCACGGTGTACTTCGCCGCGAGATCCGGATTGAACGTCCCACTCGCCGGCGGACCCAGTTCCTTCCCCGGGCCACCGTACGTGTAGATCTTCCGCTCCAACACCTCGAGCTCCTTGCCGGGCACCGCAAAGTGCAACGGGGTACCCACGACCATCCCCTGGTGATGCTGGATGGCCACGTTGCTGGCATTGAACCCGCCACCGGCCGCACCGGCCGTCGGAGACAACGGTCCCTGACTGCGGCGGTGGAAGAACGCGCAGCCTGAGCAGGTTCCAAAGGTCTCGATCCGACGCTCATAGATGATGGCATCGTGCACCTGCGCCACCGTATTGGCCACCGTCAACGCCGGCATCCCACCGCGGGTCACCCGCGTGGCATTCACGATGTCGACGATCGCCTGCGTCACCACCCCGCCCGTCCGCAACAACCCCTCCGCCTTGTTCAACTGCAACTCTTCGGTCAGGAGGTACGGCATCGGGCCCGTCTGCGTCGCCGGATACCAGTTGTACCGGGTCAACAGATAGAACGAATAGTGATACGTCCCACGGGCCGCCGGGAACCGCGAGGCACCACGGAACATGAAGTCCGTGCCGGCACCACGCCCGTCGTTGGCCGCCGGCAAGATGCGCCGGTCCGGATGGTTCGGCATCAAGAACTCATTCCGGTTGGACGTCGGGGTGTTGAGCCACGTGTTGTAGTTCCCGCTCACGTCGTACTGGCCGATCGTCTTGTAATCGGCCCGCGACCACGTGGTCGAGGTGGAGATGTTGTTGAAGTACAGGTAGTCGCTGAACCACAGATCCGCGTCCGCCTGCACGACGAAGTCGGCGGTGATCCCGTTATCCACCGCCGTCACCACTTTCGCCCAGTCCTGCGTGGCGCGCTCGGCTGGGGTGCGCGCGACCTGCGGAATCCACCGCGCGATGTGTGCGCGCGACAACTGCGCGAGCTGCGTCCCCGTCAACTGATTGCCCGAGGCCCCAATCCAGCCCTGCGGCAACGTCCAGGAGGCCCCGGACGCCAGCGTCGCCGCCGAGTCCAGATACTTCCGGGCCGCCGCCCATACCGCGGTGTACGGCTGGAACGGCTGCTTGATCTCGGCGCCGGTCGCGTCGAACAAGTCGACCGACTCATCCAGCACGAACGCGGAGTCAAAGAACAACGCTAACCAGCCATGCGCCACACCCTGGACGAACTTCGCCCAGGCGCGAATCCGGTCGCAGTTGATCTCCGCGCACGCGATGGCGGCGTCCTCTTCGATCGCCCGCATACCGTCATACACGTTCGAGATCGACTCATACGACTGATACCACGGTGTTTCTGCGTGGTTGTTGAAGCTGTACGACGGGGAGTTGTTGAACGCCGTCCGCGGCTCGGAACTGAGCGCGCGACCGTCGTAGTTCCCCCACGAAATCGAGATCTCGTCGGCCGTGGTGCCCAAGCCCATGGACGAATAGCCGCCATAGTTGTGGCCCGTCCAGAACCGCTGGAACGCCCCGCCGATGAAGTTCTCCAGATCACCAAAGGTCGTGAGCACACGAGCCCTGTCTGCGGCGTTCTGGTTCGTCACATCGAGATCCGTCAGCCCGTCAAAGCTTTCGCAGGCGCTGAACGCCACGACAAGCAGGGCTGCCGACCCTACGC
>JBFIZG010000627.1:0-1659 GCA_041604955.1 Gemmatimonadales bacterium
CTACCAACCGCAATAATACCGATGTGGACTACAACCGATGCCAACAAGTGCGCGGCGATCAGACCGTGCACGATCTTTTCCCACCAACCCCGCCACGCTATGTCGCGAGCGAACAGCAACAGCCCCACACCCCCATACGTCCCCAGCACAATCAACGCCCAATCCACCCAAAAGGGCATGAACTCCCACCCAAAGGCGAACACCAGTTTGAGCACGTGCGCCACCGTGCCGCCCGTATACACGAGCGCCACCACACGGCCAAAGGATTTTCGGTAGTGGCTGACGAATGGCGGGACTGTCCGGGCCGCGCTAGTCAAGCCCTTGACCAATCATGATGCGGTGCCCGTCCGGGGTTCGAATGCCAAACTCACGCATGCGCCATGGTTTGTCGGCGAGGCCTTGGGTGAGTTCTACTCCGACTTCTTGCATTGCCGATAGATACGCCTCGGCATCGTCGACCACCAGGCACACCACGTACGAGTGATCACCAAGTTCCTGCACCGGCAGGGCATCGAGACATTCCCCAAGCATAAAGACACAGTTATCGCGCGCGACGAACCGCCAACCATCAATCGCCAGGACCTCTCGGAATCCCATGACGCTCGTGTAGAACTTGGCAGACGCCGCCACGCTAGGCACCGCAAGAACGTGATGGTTTCGAACGATGGTAGTCATGGCGTGTCCAGGAGGTGAAGGAGCGCCGCTATAGCCCTCACCGCACCGCTCGTTCGAGCCGCGACCGGTCACCGGCGAGCACCACTTCCGATCGACCGGGCGGCGGCCGCCTGACTGGCACGACCAGCACCGGAACAGACGTCGTTTGGAGCACCCGGTCGGTCACGCTGCCGACATCGAGTTGACCCGGCCGGGCACGGCGGCCACGGCTCGCCATCACGATCAAGTCCGATTGTTCGTCACGACAGACCTCGACGATCGTCCGGGCAGGACCTGACCCGCTGACGATCGTTCGAACATCGTAGCCATGCCCACGTAAGGCACCCGCCACCTCCGTGAGATAGCGCTCGAGACTGGGTCTCTCCGCGTCGGCTTCTGGCACGCTCAGCAGGATGACTTCGCTCTCGAACCGTTTGGCAAGCAGCCGGACATAACGGAGGACCACCTCCGCAGCCTCCGATCCATCGAGCGCCACGAGCAGGCGCTTGAACTGCGACGTTCGACTCATCCACTCATCTGTAGGTCGCAGCATCAACACGGGCGTATCCGTGAGCCGAATGAGCCGGTGCGCGGTCGATCCCAGAATCATCCGTTCGACGGCGGTCCGACCGTGACTGCACATGACGATGAGGTCTGCCCGAGCATCATCGGCCAGCGTGTCGATTTCCGCCTCGGGCTTTCCCATCCGAACGGTGAAATCGACGAGGATGCCACTCTCCTCAATCTGACCAGCGAGGTGCTCCAGATACGCCGCGATCTCAGGCTGTGGTACGGGTCCAGGCCCCCGATCGCGCGCAGCGTCCGGATCTTCAATGACCGAGAGGAGGGTGAGTTCTGCCTTGAAGTGGCGCCCAAGGACCTGTGCGATAGGAAGCGCTCGTTCCGTGAACTCCGACCCGTCGAGCGGAACGAGGACGCGATCAAACCAGGTGTCGTCTTCCGCGCGGGCTTCCCGCTGGTACGGCAACAGATACTGGCCTACGA
>JBFIZG010000628.1:0-1654 GCA_041604955.1 Gemmatimonadales bacterium
CCGCTCCGTGACCCGGATTAACGTTTCAAAGTCGGGCGGGGAAAAAACGACAACCATGGGGTCGTCGAAATCACGCGCAATCTGGATATGGGCGCGAGCCATTCTGTCGATCTCGACGTCACTCAGTGTGAGATCACCGCGCTGTGCACGAACGATGTTTCGGCCGGACAGGATCCATTCCCGATCTACGGCCGTACCGCCGGGCAGCGAGTCCAACACTTCAAGTGCGCGAATTGCGGCCGCTTCATCCCATGTGTTCCCGGCGATCCAAGAAAGGTGATCCCATCCGGGTCGGAATCCCGGATTGAGCGTGACCAGACGTTCGAACGCGGGACGAGCGTCCGCAACGTCGTACCCCAGGTACGGGGCTGTATGGATCATTCGGTCGCCTAACTCCAACCAACCCGGCCAGTAATCGGGGAACCGATCGGTGAGTTCGCGGCCGATTGCCAATCGTGCCTCGAGATTGGCTTCAAACCGCGCGTCAACCAGCAAACGTTCGCGTTCCGGCAATAGATGTCGGTCACGTCGCACCCGGTTGATAATCGCCGTATCCGTGGACAGGGCAAACCAGTTGCGCGCTTCCCAAAACCTGAAATAAGCAAGCAGAAAGGTTGAATCGGCTTCGAAGGCCACCCGGAAAAAATCATCCGCTTCGAGCCATTCGTTGCGTGCGATTGCCCGTTCGCCGTCAAGAAAGGCTCGCAAGGCACCGAGGGACCTGGTCGTGACGGCGCCAAGACTGGGCGTGGGTGCGTCGGCTCCGCGCCAGACTGATGCCAGTAACGCCCAGGTCACCGAATCGGTCAACGCGACGATGTCATCTTCCCGTGCACGCACCGAGGCTCGCGCCAGTTCGTTGCCGTCCGTTGATTCATTGAGTGTCACGTCGAGAATGACATCGGTGCCGGCCCGCACCAATCGCCCGTGAACAAAACTTCGCGCGTCCAGCTCGCGCGCTGCCTCCGCCGCCTCGTCGAGGGACAAACCCCGATCCTCTTCTCTGATCCTCGTCAGCACCGTTGACGCATCCACCATGACCACATCTCCGACGCCGTCCAGGTTGCGCGAAAGCAGGACGACCATGTCGCGCCCCAGACGGAACAGCGATGAATCGTTTACCGTGGGTGCGAAAGGGATCACGGCCATGCGTTCGGCCGAGCCCACGACGGTCGATGACTCGCCGCGAGTGAACCAAAACCCGCCGCCGACTGCGAGAACCACGATCGCAGCGACCGCTATCAATCTGGACGGTGCCCGCGTTCGCTGGACCCCGGAGATCGACGACGTCCCACCACTCGATCCCTTGAGTTTCTCGAGCTCTTCCCGCAGATCTTCCGCGCTCTGCCACCGATCGGCTGCCTTCTTCTCGAGACACTTCATCACGAGTGCGGACAAAGGGGGTGGTACGGCATCCCGGTGTGTCGAGACGGGGTCCGGGATTTCTGTTACCTGTGCACTCAGAACGGCCTGCGGGGTGGCGCCGTCGAACGGAGGACGACCCGCCAACATTTCATACGCCATGACGCCGACCGCGTAGATGTCAGCTCGATGATCGACGTTGGGATCCGCCACCACCTGCTCGGGCGCCATGTACGCGGGGGTCCCAAGGGCGATTCCCGCAGTCGTAATCTTTGCGCTCCCGGTAGCCTCA
>JBFIZG010000629.1:0-1650 GCA_041604955.1 Gemmatimonadales bacterium
CGGGCAACCGCGGGGCTCACCTCGTTCGCCGCTATGAGGTGGTTGGGAATGGTATCGCGGGTCGCGTTGCCCGACTTGAACACCGCGTCCACCTTGCTGAACGTGAGCTTCCCGTCGGGCACAAACGGTTCCTCCGGACCGGACTGCCGCGGCACGGCCGCGTCCCGTTGCATCCGAATCATTCCCCCGGGGAATCGGCCTCCGGTGAGCGTCAGGAGACCCGCCTTCACGACTCCGGTATTGAAACCGTCCCGAAAGGCGAGGCGCACATTTCGTGTCTTACGCAAGTCGCCGACGACGTATGAGTCATTGAGCAGGTTGTCGTACGCGGCAAGCTGCTTCGCGGACGTGTCGTCACCCCTGAGGGCCGCGTAAATCGCCCGCGCCCCAAAGATGCCCGACTGCATGGCATAGTGAATGCCCTTGAGCGACGGTACGTCCACCAGGCCCGCCGAATCTCCAAGGAGTATGACGCCGTCGCCATGCCGACGTTGCGGCAGACTGTAGTAACCACCTTCCGGAATAGTCTTGGCACCCCACTCGAGTAACTCTCCCCCTTCGAGGTAGGGGAGAAACAGCGGGTGCTGCTTCATGCGCTGCATTAACGTATGGACGTCGAGCTGTTGGTCACGGTAGTCGAGTCCTACGACCAGCCCGACGGCAGCGAGATTGGGCTCCAGCGGATACATGAAGCTGCCGCCAAACGCGTCCGGTGGAAGCGGCCAGCCCATCGTGTGCACGACAGCATCGAGAGGTTTTTTGGTTTCCCACAGCTCCTTGACGCCTAGCGCATAGATCTGCGGGTTCGCAGCCCGAATGTCTTGCCACTCGTAAAACGCCTGCGCCAGGAGACCTCGCGGTCCTTCAGCCAACGCCGTGACTTTCGCGACGATGTCAGTCGCCGGCATGAAGTTGTCGCCCGGACTGCCATCTCGGTTCAACCCGGCCGGCGTCGTTCGCACGCCGATCACACGGTTGCCGCTTGTGAGCAATGCGCTGGCCGGAAACCCCGCAAAGACATCGACGCCGGCCGCTTCGGCTTTGGCACCCAACCACCGGACGATTTCGCAGATGGACGCAATGACATTCCCCTTGTTTCGCATAGACGGCGGTGTCGGTAACCGTCGCGACCCAGTCGACGACAGGAGATAGACCCGCTCGTGCCCAACAGGCTGGCGAAACGGGAATTCTGATTCCGGCAGATCGGGGAAGAGGTCTTTGAACGGACGAGGGTTCACAACCGCACCGGATAGCGAATGCTCCCCTAATGCCGCCGCTTTCTCGAGCACTCCGATCGAAATCTCGCCAAGGCCGTCCCCACGTTCATTGCCCTGTTTGACGAGTCGTGCCAACTCGATGGCCCCTGCCAAGCCTGCCGGACCACCGCCGACAAACAACACGTCCATCGGGATATGTTCGTCGTGAGGAGGTTCGGTGAGGATGAGCGTGTCACGGGGAATCGCCGGCTGGAAGTCAGCGGGAACGATGGACGAGCCCGCCGACTCAGGACTCACGGATCTTCTTCACCTGCTCGGTGAGTTTTGGGACCACGTCAAAGACGTCTCCGACGATACCGTAGTCGGCCACTTTGAAGATCGGTGCGTCCCGGTCCTTGTTGACCGCCACTATGACCTTGGCCGTTCGCATTCC
>JBFIZG010000630.1:0-1648 GCA_041604955.1 Gemmatimonadales bacterium
GCAACACGTGCTCGATGAACCGGGGTCGTACACCGTGATCGCGGTGCTCGGCGACCACGCGCACGTCCGCATCCCGGGCGCGGCAACGGATACGCTGCGTTTCAGCCTTCGCTGACACCCGGCCGGATTACTCAAGTCCAACGGCGGTCAGTAGACGTTGAAACTCCGGTTCCGACCTCAGAGGAGCGAGCTGGGGATCGACCCGAAGAAAGGCCATCGAGTGAGAGCGCCGTTCGTACGCGCGGTTCAACCACTCGAGGGCTCGCGTCGGTTCTCCCAAGGCGGCGTAGACCTTGCCGATCTCGTACGCCGGTACGTAGCGCGCATCGCTCGCCGTCTCCAGTTGGGTCAACATCGTCATCACCGTATCCCTGTTTCCCGATCTTGCGTTGGCGTGAGCCAGCGCGGCTACCGTGATGTCACTCCCGCCGGTCAGAGCTACCGCTCGGCCAATCGACTCTATCGCTTCCTCCAACCGTCCGAGTTCCTCGTACGCCTGTCCGGCAAACAAATGGGCGACGGCGAAGTTTGGATCCAATGCAAACGTTTCGCCAAACTCGGCGATGGCGCGCTCGAAATCGCCGGCGTAGTACGATACCCACCCTGAAACCGCACTGATGATGAGTGACGTGGGATCGAGTTCCTGAGCGCGAGCAGTTGCTGCACGGGCTTCCTCGAACCGGCCCATCGCGGTCAGGTAGTTGGCATACCACTGGTGCCCCACCGCGTACTCGGGACTGAGCGTGGTCGCCAGACGAAACTCCCGTTCGGAATCAGACCAGTTCCAATCATAGTAGACCGCGATGTAACCCAAGGTGGCGTGCGGTTCACCTCTTGACGGATCCAGCTCTAGGGCGGTTTTTGCGGCGGCGCGAGCGCGTTGAAACGCGATTCCGGGGGGGAGATAGTCGTAAAACCCGATGACCGCGTATGCGTCGCCGAGGTGCGCGTGCGCCTGTGCGAAATCCGGAACGCGTTCGACGACGTCTTCAAAATGGCGTACCGCCGTCTTGAGATCCGTCTCGGTGCGTCGGTTCCAATGATAGCGGCCCCGGATGAACAGTTTTTGCGCCTCGACGTCGTCGATCTGGTGAGTGAGTTGCTCCGTTCCTCCGACTGCCGCCACGTCGATCTCGAGCGCCCGAACAATGGCCCGCGAGATCTCTTCCTGAACCTGAAAGAACTCCTGAGGGCTGCGCTCGAACGTCTCCGACCATACTAAAAACCCCTCATCGACGTCCGTGAGACGCGCTCTGATCGTGAGTGATGTAGGCGTACTCCGAATACTTCCTTCGAGGACCGTCCCCACGCGGAGCTGTCGGCCAAGCTCGCGGAGATCCGGTACGCGCTGCGCCAGGGAGAACGACGACGTACGTGGCGCCACCCGGAGTCCCTCGACTTTCGTAAGGGCGTCGATCAATTCCTCCGCCAGACCGTCGCCCAGATAAGCATCGTCTTCATTCCCGCCCAGATTCGCGAACGGCAGTACCGCGATGGAGCGCCGATCGACCGTAGGAGTTCCGCTGCCGCTCCCTGGACTGAACGTCCAGTTCGTGATGAACCCAAACGCGAGCACCACGAGGGTGACACCGGCCGCAATGGCCGCAGGCATGACTCGCGACGTACTTCGTGACGCGGGCAGGTCGCC
>JBFIZG010000631.1:0-1638 GCA_041604955.1 Gemmatimonadales bacterium
CGAGGAGAAATCGTCGAACAGGAGGACGTTTTGAGACTGCTGGGCAACGGACTGGGCCGATGGAGGGGTACCCGCCAACAGACAGAGCCCCGCGCCCAACAGGATGCCGACCTGGTTCCGCATACGATAACTCCCGTGAGATTGTGCCCAACCGCAAACGTCGGTCAGTCACGAACTTAGGTAAAGAGTAGCATTTTGTAATACTACCCTGCAAGGATGTCCGGAGTGCCGGTCCGATCGTCCCTCGGCGATGTCCCTTGGCTATGCTGCGAAGGGTTCAGAAAACATATAATCCGTTGTCGTTGCTATAGTTACAAATTCGCCGCGCCATCTGCCAGGCGAACTACTGCGCTAGGCGATAGTTTGCCCTGCGTGAATCTCTCCAACCGAATGTCCCGTCTCGGGACCGAATCCGCGTTTCAGGTGTTGGCTCGCGCGAAGGCCCTGGAAGCCCAAGGCAAGAACATCATCAATCTGGGGATCGGGGCGCCCGACTTCCGTACGCCAGATAACGTTGTACAGGCGGGGAAACAGGCGCTCGATGACGGCCGCCACTTCTACACCCCGGCCCGTGGCATTCCTGAGCTCCGGGCGGCCGTGGCAGCCGACCTCGAGCGGCGTCGTGGGATCACGGTCGATCCAGCCCACGTGATGATCGTTCCGGGCGGGAAGCCAACCATGTTTTTCGCGATGTTGATGTTCGGGGAGTCCGGCCGGGAGATACTCTATCCCAACCCCGGGTTTCCGATCTACGAATCGATGATCGCGTTTTCGGGTGCAAAGCCGGTTCCGATCGAGCTACACGAGGACCGGGGATTTGCGTTCGACCCGGATGAGGTGTTGGCGAAGATCACGCCGGCCACCAGCCTCATCATCGTCAACACGCCGGCCAACCCGACGGGCGGAGTCATCGAACGAGCGGCGCTCGACCGATTGGTCGAAGGATTGGAACGGCATCCGCAGGTGACCGTCCTGGCCGACGAGATCTACTCGCGGTTGCTGTACGACGGCCTGGAGCACGTGAGCTTGCTCCAGTACGACTCCATACGCGACCGGACCATTCTGCTCGACGGATGGAGCAAGACCTATTCGATGACCGGGTGGCGGCTCGGCTTTGGCGTGTGGCCGGCGCACCTGATCGATCACGCCGAACGGCTCCAGATCAACTCGAACTCCTGCGCGAGCGCTCCGGTCCAGTGGGCGGGAGTCGAGGCGTTGAACGGCCCGCAAGAGGAGCCGGAGCGCATGCGCCAGGAATTCGACGCACGTCGTCGCCTCATCGTGCAGGAACTCAATGCCATTCCCGGGATTTCGTGTGTGACGCCCAAGGGGGCGTTTTACGCGTTTCCGAACATTACCGGGACTGGTAAGACTTCCAAGCAGCTCGAGTCTCTGTTGTTGGATCACGCGGGTGTCGCAACGGTCGCGGGCACGAGTTTTGGGCGAATGGGTGAGGGGTTCATGCGTTTCAGTTACGCGGCGAGCACGGCGGATATTCGAGAGGCCATGCGGCGGGTGAGGGAGTGCCTGGGATCGGAGTGAGATAGTTCCAAGTTGCACCGTGCACCGTGCACCGTGCACCGTGCACAGTTCACAGTACACAGTACACAGTACAAAGCGCACAGTGCACAGTAGGCA
>JBFIZG010000632.1:0-1632 GCA_041604955.1 Gemmatimonadales bacterium
CCGCCGCACACGGGATCGACCGCGCAACAGATCATTGCCAAGATCGTGACTGACGAGCCGCGGTTGCTCACCGAGTTACGGAATACGGTACCGCCGAACGTCGCGGCGGCGACCACCAAGGCACTCGAGCGACTGCCCGCCGACCGGTTTCCAACTGCCAGCGCGTTTGCGGAGGCCTTGGCCAACCCGACTTTCGGAGTCGTGGGTGCCGGGGGTGCTCAGTCTGACGGCGCACGAATGTGGAGGCGCCGGACGGTGGGTGCGGCGTTTGCCGCCATGCTCTTCTTGATCGCCGCTCTCTGGGGTTGGTTGCGGCCGGTCCCTCAAGCGGTGACAACGGTACCGTCGCGCCTGGCGATCAACACTTCCGCAATCGGGGGGTCGGGCGTCACGTCACAGGACCGACTCCTCACGTTCACGCCGGACGGCAGCGCGTTGCTGTACACCCTCGTCGACGCACGAGGAGCCAACCGGGTGATGCACCACCCGCTCGATGCGGAAGGCCCCACCGTGTTGACCCTTGAGAATTACGGAACGAACTGGGGTAATCCGCTGGTTTCGCCCGATGGTCAATGGTTCGTCATGAGCACACCGCGCGGCGCGCTGTTTCGGTTTTTAGTCGACGGTGGACGAGGTGAGCAGGTTGATTTGGGATTCGCCGTGAGCTCCTTCTTCGCTTGGGGCGCCGACCAGGATCTGTGGATCACGCCACGTACGGACGACACCGTCGTGTTCCGCGTTGGGATCGATGACATGAAGGCGCTGCGCGTGGAGGGCTTTGCGACCGCTCGGATGCAGCAAGTGCTTTCGGACGGGCGACGTGCCCTCATGGTGGTCGGTCGAGACCAGTCGGCGAGCAATATCGCGGCACTCGTCGACCTCGAGACTGGGGAGGCGACGACGCTGCTCAGCACCGGGGTGGCGGCGATTCGCTATACGGCCGGGTTCCTCGTATACGCGTTGGGGAACGGCACGTTGATGGCGAGCCCGTTCAATCTCGGGCGCGGGGAAGTGACTGGCGCCGCCGTCACGATCGCGACCGGCGTGTCCCTTGCGGGTGGGGGTGTCGTGCAGCTCGTCGTCGCACCGAATGGAGCGGTGGCATACGTCCCAGACGAATCCCGCTCGCTCGTGTTTGTCGACCGCGCCACGGGCGCGATTCGATCGGCCACTCCGGAGCGCCACAGCTACCACGCACCCCAGTTCTCCTCGGATGGGCGGCGCGTGTCAGTGGACTTCAGTTCCGCCGATGGGCGCGACGTCTGGATGCTCGATCTCACGAACGGGACGCTCAGCAAGGCGACCTTCGACGGGAATGCGTACGACGCATCGTGGATGCCGGACGGGCGAACGCTCACGTACACGATTCTGCGAGACGATGTGACCGGGATCTATCGCTCCCGTCCGGGGAGTGCCGAGCCCGCGGAGTCTCTCTTTGCCGATGTCCGCGTGGTGTATACCGGTGTGTGGCTCAATGATGGCAGCGCGCTGATTGCAGAAGTCGGCTTCGCCCCCGGCACGCCATCGGATCTTGCGATCTTGCGGAATGGTCGTGGCCCCATCGAACCGTTGGTCGCGACCCGGTTCCTCGAGAATTATGTGGCGGTCTCGCCCGACGACCGCTGGCTGGCG
>JBFIZG010000633.1:0-1631 GCA_041604955.1 Gemmatimonadales bacterium
CATGTGCGGATACATGAATGATGAGTTTGGATCATTGACTGCGTCCGTCATCGGTAGTCTCTTGGGGACATCGATCGGGAGGGGAGAAATCCGGCACCGGTGAGTCGCTCGACGTGCCGCCGGCGCCGGAGAGGAGACGACCATGACTCGAACCGCCAGACTGCTGATTGTCCCAATCATCACATCGGGACTGCTCATCGCCATTCCCGCCGTAGCGGGTGAAGGCCGCCAGCCGATCTACCAGCCGACGACGATCAATGCGCCCGGCAAGTACGTCGTCACCCGGAACATCAGCGCCGCGGGCATGGGCGTGCCGGTCATCGACATCCGGTCGGGAGACGTGGACGTCGATCTCAACGGCTTTACATTGACCGGCGATGCGCTGTTCCCCGTGGTGCTGGCCTTGAAGGTGGACAACGTGACCGTTCGCAACGGAACGGTGAAGGACGGAGAAACCGGGGTGCGGTTCAAGGGCGATCCGGACGACCCTCCCTACCGCAAGGCCGTCGCCGAGGACATCAACGCGATCGGCGGAACGTGGGGGATCTGGCTGTCGGATTACACTGATTTCGCCGTCCGCCGCAACAACGTTACGAGCACCGGAGGGGACGCCATCCTCGTCCAGGGGCACCAGACGGCGACCACCATGGGAACGATCGAGCACAACCGCGTCTTCGACATCGACGATCCGGGCATCGTCGTGACGAGGGGCTCGAGCGTCGGCATCCTGAACAACCGGGTCGAAGACCTTACCGACGGCCCGGGGATCCACTACGGCAACGGCTCGGGAGGGCTGATCGCGGGCAACACCGTGCTCATCACGGGGGCCGGAGGGCACGGGATCGAAGTCTACGACAGCCAGGGGTGCAAGGTGGCCGACAACGTCGTTCGGGAGGCGGCCGGCAACGGCATCTACGTCTGGCCGGGTAACGCCAACGACAACCTCGTCATCGAAAACGTCGTCAGCGCAAGCGGCGGGGACGGGCTGCGAGTAGAGGGACAGCTCAATCACATCGAGTGCAACGTGCTCAACTCGAACACGGGATACGGTCTGTACATGACCGTCGCGTCCGGTATGAACACGTTCGGGCGGAACACGACCCGGGGGAACGCGGGCCCCGCCTGCGGCAACCCGGACTTCTGCAATCTCGGTGGGGGCAACGCGAGCTTCGGAGACAACCTGATTCCCGGTCCGCCGCCATCCTGAGCCAGACGCGAGACGAAAGGAGAGCCATCATGAGAAGGCTTCTGCCGGCGCTCGCGGTGCTCGGGGGCATGGTGAGCCCCGCCCTGGCCGTATCGAACTACATCACGCCGGACGTGCCCACGGACGATCCCGCCGCGGGCGTCCCGATCTATCTGCCCTGGCAGATCGTCCGCAACGACTCGGCGGTCTACGCCCTGTGGCAGGCCCTTCCGGCCGGCACACCCCTCGACGCGCTGCACCACATGTGCGTCGGCAACTGGCTCGTCTCGGTGGAGGTTCCCACGGATCTGGGCGGCACCACGCACGACCCGCGGGACGTCGTCGAGTTCGACCCCGGTTTAGGCACCTACACGCCTTTCTTCTGTGGTGGGGTCGTGGGCATCCCACCGGGGTCGGGCGTGGACGCCGCGTTCCTGGACGGGGG
>JBFIZG010000634.1:0-1626 GCA_041604955.1 Gemmatimonadales bacterium
CAGAGTGATATGTCTCTCAATGCACCATGAACGACGAGTTGTTCTTAGCGTGCTCGATGCCGGAGCCGCCGCCTACGTCATCAAGGAGAGCGCGCTGGAAGAGCTGACCGATGCCATCCGGAATGTCGTGATAGGGCGGACATACCTGAGTCCGAGAATAGCCGGAACCGTGATCGAGGCATATAAGGCCGTCCGACCCAAAGAGTCGGCGCCATTCGACGTTCTGACGTCACGCGAACGGGAAGTCCTGCAACTCATCGCCGAAGGACATACAACCCGCGACATCGGGGATACCCTAAAAGTCAGCACGAAGACGGTCAGCACCCATCGCGAACACATCATGGTGAAGCTGAACCTGAGAAGCGTGGCCGACATGACCAAGTACGCCATCCGAGAGGGCCTCACGTCCACCGAAAACTGACCCCGCCACCAAACCGAGCCCCGCCGTCTGGACTCGTATCGTCAACGGGGTGCGCTCCCGCCGGTGAGTCCGTCGCCCCCGCAGGTCGGCGCGGAGTCGGGCAAACTTGACCCGATCTGACACATCTCAGACCCCACGGCACCTTGTCAGCCCCTGTTACCGGAAAACTCGGATATTATCCTCGCTAAATCGGGCGCAAGCCGATTGATACCGCCACGGGCAACCGTCATGTTCTTGGCATCCCACATCATCCAGGACGCCCCCAATGGCCGCGGATCCGGTTCCGATCCGAATCGTCTTGGCAGACAACCACCGAGAGTACCGACAGGCACTGGCTGGATGGCTGACCCAGAAACCTGACCTCGCGGTAGTTGGCGAGGCGAGCTCCGGCGATGAGGCCATCAAGTTGGCGGCGGACCTCGAGCCCGACGTGGTGGTCATCGACGTTGTCATGCCTGGCACCAGAGGGATCGACGCCACCCGTCAGATCGTCGAACACCGCTCCTCGACCCGGGTCCTGGGTCTCTCGCTCCACGCCGAGCGAGCGTTCGTCGACCGGATGATGGAGGCCGGGGCGAGCGGATACCTCCTGAAGGACGACGATTGGGAAGACGTGGCAGACGCGCTGCGGAGCGTCGTCGGCGGCCGTCGCATGTTGAGCCCCAAAATCCCCGGCTGAGCAACCGCGTCGCTCAGAATCTTCGTCAGTCCAGGCGCACGAAGTCTTTCTTCTTGTATCCCCGAAAACGGCGCACCACCTCAAACCCCTCCCGACTCCCATCATCATTGGTGTTGCCCTCGATCGTCTCGATCATGTCTTTCGCAAAGCGGACGACGATGCCCGTATGAACCCAATCAGTGGCGGTCCGCCGGTTGAGAAAGATGCTCCCGCCGTGAAACTCCGCCGTCCTTCCCACCATCTTGCGCTCGGGCACAAACCGGTCGCGGTGCTTTCCCTCGACCGCAATGACGTCGCACGACACCGTGTACGGTACCTCGAGCTTGGCGTCGAACGCGGCGGCCGCCTGGCTCGTGACAAACGAGACGAAGCCCGCACACCACGGAAAGGACGCCCCTTCGTTCCCCTTCATGTACAGCCTGACCCAGGGACCACAGTTTTGACCGCCGACCTCACGTGGATGCTCCTTTTCGTGCTGTTCGGCGTATGCAACCACGAGTTGGTTGAACGAACGCCCCCGTTTGGA
>JBFIZG010000635.1:0-1615 GCA_041604955.1 Gemmatimonadales bacterium
CTCACCGCCCGGTCGAGCGGGACCCCGGGGTCTCCGAGATAGTCCGCGCGTCGGAACCAGGCAGGCGCAAAGCGACGGGCCGACCAAAGCCACCGGCCATCGAACACGTCCGGTACTTCGGCCAGGTCGAGATACATCATGAAGATGCGATACCGGAACACGTGTGGAACGGGACGCGTTCGCCTATGCCGCACGACGCCGCGGTACACACAGCTGTTCACTGGGCCTCTCCGAAGTGCTTGGCGACCGTGAGCGCGCTCTGGACGCCGTCTTCGTGAAACCCGTTTCCCCAATACGCCCCGCAATAATGCGTACGGTCTGCGCCGCTGATCTCATGATGGCGTCGTTGGGCGTCCGCACCGGCGGGTGAGTAGGTTGGATGGTCGTACGTGGTTCGATACAGCACCCGGCTGGGGTCGATCGTTTCGCTCGAGTTCAAGCTCACGCAAAACGTCTCTGACGCCTCGAGCGACTGGAGGATGTTCATATTGTACGTCACGGTGGCCGGCGCTTCCGGATCTCCTCCAACACGGTAGTTCCACGCCGCCCACGCCGGCCTCCGAATGGGGAGCATTGACGTGTCGGTGTGGAGTACAACGTCATTTTTTTGGTACGGGAGTGCGCCGAGGATCTCCGTTTCGGGCGGCGTCGGGTCGGCCAGGATATCGAGGGCCTGATCGCTGTGGCACGCGAGCACCACGTGGTCGAATCGCTCCCCGTCGACTGTCACCCCCCCTTCGGTTCGCCGGATGCTTCGCACCGCGTGATTCAGTCGCACACGGTCCGCAAACGTCTGGGTCAAGGCTTCGACGTACCGCGCCGACCCGCCGGCGATGACGCGCCACTCCGGCCGGTCCTTGATCGTGAGCATCCCGTGGTTCTGAAAGAAGCGAACGAAGAACGGCGCCGGCATTTGAAAGACTCGACTCCGCGGAACCGACCACAGGGCGGAGCCCATGGGCACGAGGTAATGATCGACGAACGGAGGGGAATACGCGTTGTCGTGGAGATAATCGCCCAACGTGGAATGGGCAGCACCGTTTTCGATCGCCGTCGGCGCCTCCCGGTTGAATCGGAGTATGTCGAGCACCATCCGGTAAAACGAGGGCCGCACGAGGTTACGACGCTGCGTGAAGAGCTGTCGAATGGTCGAGCCGTTGTACTCGAGGCGGGAACCGTCTGCCCGGACGCTGAAGCTCATGGTGCTGGGTTGCGTGCGCACGCCGAGGTTCTCGAGCAAACGAGTGAAGCCGGGATAGTTCTTTTCGTTGTAGACGATGAAGCCGGTATCGATCGAGTACGTGGTATCGGCCACGGTCACGTCGATCGTGTTGGTGTGCCCGCCAACGTACCCGTTCGCCTCGAAGACGGTGACTTCGTGATTTCGTTGGAGGAGGTACGCCGACACGAGGCCCGCTACGCCACCTCCCACGACGGCGATTCGCATGTCAGGCGGAATCCAAAATTCTAGCCGGCACGGGCCTCAGATCGCGGATCACGCGCAATTTGCTGAGGAGGAGAAGGCCATAGTACGTGATATCCACTTGCCACCAATGAAACCCCTGTCTGACCGACCCGGGATATCGGTGATGGTTGTTGTGCCAGCCTTCCCCGA
>JBFIZG010000636.1:0-1613 GCA_041604955.1 Gemmatimonadales bacterium
AGCCGGCGAGCTTGGGATTGCCCTTGCGGTCAAGGGTGCCGCGGTTGATGTCGATGTTGCCGTCCCAATCCGCAATCCGGGACGGGCTATTGTAGTCCCAGAGGAAGTCGCCGTAGGTGCCCGTTCCACCACCGCTGCCGCCGGAATAATACGCCACCGTCGACAGCGTCAGCGTCCTCGACAAAGCCGAATACCAGTTGAGATTGATCTGAGGTTTGTGGAAGAAATTTTCCCTTTCGTTCAGAAAACCCCGGTCAAACCTGTCGAACCGTTTGCTGCCCTCCGCCTGCTGTCCGGTGTACGATGGGGAGACCCGGTTCCAGTTCTCGTTGTACCGGAAGCCGTCACGCGCCTCGGGATAGTCGTTGAGGGCGGCAACGTCATAGTCGCTCAAGTTCCTCGCAAAGTCGGCGCTATAGGCCCCGATGTTCTGGCGGTACAGGCGCTGCCCGTGACGCTGTGGGGCGCCAACCGCAAAGAGATCCAGCCGGTTGCTGCTGCTGATCCTGTAGCTCGCGCCGGCATAATAGGCCCACGCGTCGGTCCAGATGCCTCGGGCAAGCCCGTCACCGGTCTTCCGCACGCCTTGGGCCATGAACGCGAACTTGTTGCCCAGCAGGCCAGACGCCAACATGCCCGTCGTCTTGAGGAAGCCGTCCGAGCCAACCTCCTGCTTGATCATCCCTCCGCGCGTCAGCTTCGTCGCGTCGGTGATGATGTTCAGCGTGCCACCGATCGAGGGCGTGGCGAGATTGACGGCGGACAGTCCCCGCTGAAGCTGAATCGTCGCCGCGGCGTCACCCAGGCCATCCCAGTTGGACCAGTACACCCAACCGTTCTCCATGTCGTTTACCGGCACACCATTGATCATGACCGACACGTTCCGCTGGTCGAAGCCGCGGACGTTGATTCGGGCGTCGCCCGATGCCCCGCCCTGTTCCGTTGCGTAGACGCTAGGAGTGGTGTTCAACACGATGGGCAGGTCCTGCGATCCCAACTGCTGCTCGATCTGTGTTTTTTCCACGTCCGTGTACGGAACGGGGGTTCGTCGCTCTACCGCCCGCGTCGAGAACACCTCGATGGCGTTCAGCGCGACGGCCGCGGCGTCCAGCGTGAAGTTGATCGTCCGAGATTCCCCGGCGGCAACGCGGGTTTCTTCGATCCCCACGTTGTAGCCAACACTCCGTACCAAGACTCGGTACGAGCCGGGGCGCAGGCCGGACAGGTTGTACCGACCGTCACTTGCCGTAACGGCGCCGTACTGAATACCGGTCTCCAGGTTGGTGGCCACGACGCGAACACCGGTGAGCGCCGGTCCATTCACCGCGTTGACACGTCCTGTGACGCTGGCCGTGGCGGCTTCTTGCGCGACGACCGGGCCGACACTGCCCAGGGTGACCGCAGCTGCCGCGACCAGCGCCTCGAGTTTTACTAGGAAACGCATGTCATCGTCCTCCTGCAAAAAACGTGAGTCTAGATTCGGGAGAGAAGTTCACGAGCAGTCCGAGAGGAGGGCACAGCTGACGGGAGTACGTTGCACTGCGACAGCTGCCTGGTTCAATCCCACTAGCTGTGTTCACGGGCGATACTCCTGCAGCAGCGACACCGTCAGC
>JBFIZG010000637.1:0-1612 GCA_041604955.1 Gemmatimonadales bacterium
CGTATGGCGAAATTCGATCTCATTGCAATCGGCGGAGGGACAGCCGGTCTGGTAACAGCTGCGGGTGGGGCCTCACTCGGGCTCAAGGTGGCGTTGATCGAGCGAGAAGCCCTTGGCGGCGATTGCCTCTGGACCGGTTGTGTGCCGAGTAAGGCGCTGATTGCGTCGGCCAAACTCGCGCACCAGATGCGACACGCCGACCGCCTAGGTCTCGTGGGCGCGAGCCCGAAGCACGTGTTCCGCGAGGTCATGGAGAGGATGCGCGCCGCGCGCGCCCGAGTGGCCGTGCATGACGACCCGGACCGATTTCGGAAACTCGGTGTCGACGTCGTGTTCGGAAACGCCGAGTTCGAGGCCGCGAACGTCGTGCGCGTGGACGACCGGCGTCTGGAAAGCAATCGCATTGTCGTCGCCACGGGATCCTATCCGACGATCCCCCCCATTCCCGGTTTGACCAAGACGGATGGTCTCACCCACCTCACGGCATTCGACCAGGACACGCTGCCAAATCGGATCGGGATTCTGGGAGGTGGTCCGATCGGGTTGGAGTTTGCGCAGGTCTACAGCCGTCTCGGCGCGACGGTCACGGTGTTCGAGATGTTGCCTCGAATACTTCCCAGAGAAGATCCGGAGGCGAGCGACGCCATCGAGTCGCGGCTCGCAGAGGAAGGCATCACCGTTCGCACCGAGGCTCGGGTGGAGCAGATCTCCAAGACGGATGACGGCGGGTATGTGCTTTCGACAACAGGAGAGGCCGACGCGTCTATCGACGTTTCGGTGGACGAAATCTTCATTGCTACCGGTCGGCGAGGATCGACCGAAGGCTTGGGGCTCGGCGCGATCGGTGTCGAGCTCGACAACGGATCGGTGAAGGTTGGCCGAAACCTGCGGTCTACGGTACCCGGTATCTGGGCGGCCGGCGACGTGGCAGGCGGCCTCCAGTTTACGCACGTCGCCGACTACCAGGCCAAGTTGGTCCTCCGCAACGCCGTCTTCCCGTTCACGTCGAAGGGAGACTACACGGCCGTGCCGTGGGTGACGTACACCGATCCGGAAGTGGCGCGAGTGGGGGCAACCGAAGTTCAAGCGCGTGAGAAACACGGAGACGTGCAAGTGTACCGCTACGATCTGGATGATCTCGACCGCGCGATCGTCGACGCGCACGCGACGGGGTTTGTCAAAGTGGTCACGAGAACGAACGGGAAAATCCTGGGAGCGACCATCGTCGCGAGCGGAGCCGGGGAGATGATCATGCCCCTGGTGTTGGCAATGAAACGTGGCATCCCGTTTCCAAAGCTCTCCCAGGCTGTCTACCCGTACCCCACCATGGTCGAAGGCGTCAAACGAACCTCCGACCTGTACTACCGAGCCAAATTGCAGGGTACCAGCGGCAAGCTCATTCGAAGGGTCGTCGGATGGCTGGCGTGACCCGGGCAAAACCGTACCTCAAACTGCTCGCGCTGGTCGTGATCCTCGGCGTCGCGGCCGTCATCGTGCGGGCCACCCCGCTCGGCGAATATTTCACGCGCGACGGTCTCGTCGACGCGCTCGAAAGCGTACGGCGTTCGATGTGGGCGCCCATCGTGTTCGTCGCGATCTACTCGGTCGCGAC
>JBFIZG010000638.1:0-1608 GCA_041604955.1 Gemmatimonadales bacterium
AGTTGCTTTGCGAGGGTGGTGCGCGGGCGCGACTGTTCAGGCGTGCGTGGAGAGCCATTGGTACTCGTGATCAGAATGTCGAACACGCCCGGCGTAAAATCAAACGGCCCAGCCAGCATACGCGTGAAAAAGAGAATCGTCTCGTGTTCCGGCGGGTTGCCGCCATCACCCGCCCAGGCGTTGTACTCCTGACCTCGCGCGCCTTCGCGCGTCAACATGTGCGGATACGTCCGACGTTCGCCCGTATCCTTGATCGGCTCGTGTACGTTCAGCATGATACGGTGTCGAGCCGCTGACTCGATCACCTTTTTCCAGTGCCGCACCATATACTGTCCGTGGTGCGCGTGACCCTCGGGTGTCTCGTCGCCCACGTACCCGGTCTTCACCGCTTCAATCCCCAGGCGCTCGAACAGCCCAAACCCGTCTTCCAGTTGGCGCTCGTAGTTTTCGATTCCCATGGAGGTTTCATTGTGACCGATCAACTCGACATTTCGTGAGCGAGCGTAATCGGCAAGCGCCGGCAGATCGAAATCCGGGTAGGATTGCGTAAACGAAAAGACGTCACCGTTATCGTACCAGCTCCCGTCCCAGCCGATATTCCATCCCTCGACAAGCACGCCGCCAAACCCGTGCTCGGCGGCGAAGTCGATGTATGCCCGTGTATTTGCCGTGGTCGCCCCATGTTTCGGACCGGAGCTCCACGTCATCGTGTTGATATGCATACCCCACCAGATGCCGATGTACTTCATTGGCCGCACCCAGCTGACATCGTCCAACACGTTTGGTGGGTTCAGATTCAAACCGAGTACGGATGGCACCAGGCCCGTCGCGTGGTCAGCCACTTGGATCGTGCGCCACGGTGTGACGAAGGGCGTGCGACCACGCACGGCCACGCCGTCATTCCACGGCGCGAGGTGTGCACGCAGCGTGCGGTTCTGTTCGCGGCCCCCAACGAGCGTCATACCGGCATAGTCGACGAGGTGGGCTTCATGAATCGCCACGTGGAGGCCGTCACGAAATTCCATCGTCAGCGGAGTGTGTACCGTGTCGAGTGTGCTGACTGGTGACGCGCGATACAGGTATTCGTATCGGTTTTGTTGGAACGCCGGAATCCACCACGCTCGGGCGTCGTCCGCCATGGCGAATTCGGTCAACTCGTCGGTGATGTCGAACGCCGTCAGGTTGGGCTGCGGCGGTAGCTCGTACCGAAACCCCACACCATCGTCGAACACGCGGAACACCACCGCGAACTGGCGGCCGGGTGGGGCGGTCTCGACGAGGGAGACGCGAAGCTCGTGGTAGTGATCCCGCACCTCACGCACCTCGCCCCAGGGTTGTGTCCACGTCTCGTTGGACATCCGCCTGGCGGAGTCCACGACCCGTACATCCTGACCTAGCGGTGGCCCATTCCGGAACTCGAAGCCGAGCCGGGACGGTTGGACCACAAGCCGATCGTCTCGTGACAGACCGTAATTGAGCTGACCATCTTGCACCGCGACCGTGACCTGATTGCGGCCGTCCGGCGACCCGACACGAAGAGGAGCTTGAGCGGCAAGGGAGGCTGGGGACCAGGCGAGTTGACAGACGCTCGCCGCGGCGAGCATGAGG
>JBFIZG010000639.1:0-1607 GCA_041604955.1 Gemmatimonadales bacterium
CACTGGCGGACGGTGCGCGGGCGTCCTGGACGCTGGCGAGATAGGTCCTCGTTTCCAGGAGCAGGCGATCCGCGCGGTGGATGTAGTGGATGAACTCGCCGGTGTTTTTGTTCTGCATCACATCGGCGTGGTACAGCAGACTCGCGATCGTCGCGACGATCATCTCCCGGTTGGTCATTGTGCGATCTCCTCGAGAAAGTCCTTGCCGTGCATGTACTCGCGTGCCGCTCGTTCCGCGTCCACGACGACGTTGACGCCATATTTGGCGGCGAACGTGGCGGGGCTCCGGTGGTACTCGTCGTGGGCCCGGACACAGGCGGTAAAGAGGTTGCCCCGATCTGCGGGGGCGTTCTTCCCGCCCATGCCGGCATGCTTCACGTGACAGGCCTGGTTGCGTCCGAAACACTCGTGCTGGGCGTGTCCGCGGACCACACAGGGGCGCGCGCGCACGAACTTCCGGTACGCCCGATCCATCTTACACCTTCCGCATGCGCAACAGGCGCTTGGTCGACCCTCCACCGATGGCCGCGCTGCGCTCGAAGGCCCCCATGTTGGGAGGCGGCACGATCGTCCGGCCCTCGATGTCTGTCGTGTAGCCGAGATCGGTCCCTTGGTCGATGCCCGGGGAGAACACTCGGAGATGAAAATTGGCTTCCGCGGGCGCCGCGAAGAGGGGATCTGCCTCGATCCCGTTGGCCTCTTGCCCCGTACTCGCATTGAACGCGGCGACCGTCGTGAAGGACCCGGATGCCTGCCAGTCGATCCAGTTTGCCGGTTTCGCGGCGCCGGCAAAGTAGAGATTGAAGTTGGCCGTGACGCCCGCACTCGCCGTGGCCGCCGGGATGCGGAAGGCCGACTGCGTTGCGGTGGTGGTCATGTAGATGTTGTTGCGATATTGGCAGTTATCAATGGCGTTCAGTCCACCGAAGGCGACGATCTGCCCGCCAGCACTGTTACAGAGATTGCCGTAGCAGGTGTTGTGGTGGAAGCTGTGCCCGGTCCCCGTATGTGCGATGCCGCCGTTCGTGTTCCCGTAGCACACGTTGTGATGGACGACGCAGTCGAGACTCCCGACGTCCAGGATGATCCCGTGCCCGGTGATGAACGACAGGTTGTTGTCCCAGGAGCGGTTGTAGCGGATGATCGTGCGTTCCCCGAACGTGCCGATGCCGCTGCGGTCGTCGAACTGGTTGCCGTTTTCCCAGGCCTGGCACAACTCGATCACGTCGTCGCCGTCCCCGGGGGTTGCGGGCGCACTGACGTCGATGCCATTGGAGCTGTTCTGCCAGCCGCGGCAGCGGCGGATCACGTTCCCCGAGTTGGGCGCACTCGCGCGCACCAAAATACCCGACGCGGAGACACCGATGCCGTTGTCGTGCGCGTCACACTCGTCCAGCAAGCTGTTCACGACGCCCGCGTCGAGAATGCAGCCCCACTGCCCGTTGTGGTCAAACTCGCAGCGGGTGAACGTGAACGACGATCCTGCGGTCCCACCGAACTGCTGGAAACCGTGTATCCGGCTATACGCGAACCGCGTATCCTCCAAGACCCAGCCTCCGGCGGGCACGTTGAACTCGTTGGTCATGCAGGCCGCCGTCGCCATGAAG
>JBFIZG010000640.1:0-1607 GCA_041604955.1 Gemmatimonadales bacterium
CCCGAGCACACTTCCACATCTCAAGCCAGTATAAGTGGTTCAGGTGGCATCGGGGACATCGAAATCTTGAACCGCGCCGAATGCGATGAAAGTACGGGCGTTCGTTAACACTAGCTAACCCTCTACCGAGCAATCGTAGGGCTGCACCTCTTCGCCGGGGCGCCAGTCCCAATACCCCTCCCAAGCGAAAGGCTCGATGAGGATTGCTGGATCTGTGACCATCAGCTGGTAGTTGAGACGATTCTCGTCTTCGACAGGCGTGAAGCGTTCGAGGACCTCCACGGCTTCGCTCTGGGGAACGCCCACGCGGTTGAGGTAGGGCCAGTTGATCCGGGATGTCGAGACCACGAGCGTTTGCGCTTCCCAGTGCCCGATCGAGTAACCCATGGGAGATGCCGGGATGTCGGTCGGATCTGCGACGTCTATCATGTGAATCGTGCGAACCGAGTCGAACTCCTCGAAGCGCAAGACGATGTCCCCGTCGGCGCGCTCCACGAACTCCATCGGGTACGGATTACTCATCACGGCAGGCATTCCCGGAGCCGTGCAGTCGAGTAAAGGGTCGTCTTCGAACTCGTCCCATTCCGCGGCGGCAACCAACGCCGAGTCCGTCAGACGGTAGGCGTCCGTACCCCGAAAGTAAAAGGCGCCGCCCAAGCGTTGGCTCCATACACGAAAGAGACCCCGTGCTGTGGCGGACGCCGCTGCCGCGGGGTCGACTGCCCACTCCCCGCTGCCCAGGTGAGCTTCGGACCAGCGCGGCTCGCGTATCCGGCCGACCAAAAGCTCAATGCCGTCGGGCGGCAGGATGTGATTCACCTGCAAGTAGCCCGGGCGTCGGGTGGAAGGCCAGCCGGCGGCGCGGATGTGATCCCCCACCTGAACGCGTCCGGACGTCAGCCCCCGACGGCGCTGAGAGCTCACGGCACCTCCCTCGAGATGCCAGACGAGCTCCTGACCGTTGTCGTCAGTGGTCGCGATGTCGAGGAGAACGTGCGGGTTTCGCCAGGATAAGCCCACGACCTCTCCTTCCACCTCGGTTACGACCCCCCGGTCAAACTCAGACATGGAATGGTGAGTAAAGCCGGACGGCGGCAATGTGATGAGCGAAACGGCGAGAAGCGATCTGAAACCCATCATTTTTCTCTGAGCCTCACTCCTGGATTAGATATCGACTCGCTGATTCTGAATCACACTGAACCCCGGCCAGGTAGGTCAGTAATACGCTCCCAGCGTCGTCATCTTGGAAATCCGCGGTCGCCGTCTCGCCAGCACTAACGACCACGTTGCGTACGTCCGATGCGAAACCGTTCTTTTTCACCCTCACCTGATAGTTGCCGGGGAACAGGTTGATCGCCCTGTACCGGCCTTCGGACGTATAGACGATATAGCTCGTCCGAACTCGGTAACGGTGGCATTTATCGGTAACGTCTTAGAACCGAAAAGTGTAACTCGCTTTGGCCGTCAAATCAGCGCCGGTCGAGTGAAAGGTGCCGTTCTCGTCGAGGTCTTCCAGACTGTGATTGAGGACCAGATAAAAATCTCGACCGGCCTGCGGTACCCAGTGTAACCGGCTGTTGATCCCAAGGATATCGGAGCCGTTGTCC
>JBFIZG010000641.1:0-1585 GCA_041604955.1 Gemmatimonadales bacterium
CAGACAAACGGCGTCGGCACGTCGTTGTTCGCGTCGACGTACTCGCGAACGGCCTGCTCCAGTTGGCGGGTCGATCGGAAGCTGCCTCGTCGGACACGACGGTTTGTGAGCACGGCGAACCAGCTCTCGACGAGGTTGATCCACGAAGAGTAGGTCGGCGTGAAGTGGACGTGGAATCGGGGATGACGGCTGAGCCATCGTCGAACCGCCGGCGTCTTGTGGGTGCTGTAGTTGTCCAGGATCAAATGGATGTCGAGTTTCGCGGGAACTGAGTCGTCGATCACCCGCAGGAACTTCAGGAACTCCGTCGCACGATGTCGTCTGTAGCACTTGCCGATGACTCTCCCCGTCTTCGCGTCCAAGGCAGCGAAGAGCGTCGTGGTCCCATGCCGTACGTAGTCGTGCGTCCGACACGCAGGCAAGCCTGGTCTCAGAGGAAGCAGCGGTTGAGTTCGCTCAAGGGCCTGCATCTGCGACTTTTCGTCCACGCAGAGGACGAGGGCCTTGTCCGGCGGATTCAGGTAGAGGCCGACGATGTCCCGGACCTTGGAGACGAACAACGGGTCGTTGGAGAGCTTGAATGTGTCGAGACGGTGAGGCTGCAGCGAGAAGGCTCGCCAGATTCGGCTGATCGAGCTCTGACTGCGTCCAGTGGCTGCAGCCATGGAACGCGTCGACCAATGAGTCGCGTTCCTCGGTGTCCCCTCCAGTGTCTTCGCGAGGACGCGCTCAACGTCCTCGTCGGTTATCTGTCGTGGAGCCCCCGGGCGAGGAGTGTCAACCAGCCCATCGAGCCTGGCATTGATGAACCGCTGCCGCCACTTGCCAACGGTCGCGCGATTGACACCGAGCTCCTCGGCCACATCCTGGTTACTGCATTCCTCGGCGCACAGAAGGATGATGCGAGCACGCAACGCCATCGCTTGTGCCGTCTTCGGACGCCGCGCCCAGCCCCGAAGCTCAACCCGTTCCTCATCCGTGATTGTCAAGGGTGCGAGTGGTCTACCCATGGTGTCGGAACCTCCTTTACCGGAGGTCCGCACCAACTTGCAAACCGGTTGCGCCTTTTGCTGCTTTTTTCTGACTCAGTCCACTAGGCGGCAGGCTGCCGCCCGTGGTCGTCGAGCGCTTCGGCGGCGAGGCCGTGCTTGAGTTCCAGTTGATTCTACGAATGGCCGCAGCGGGTTCCAAAAACCCTGATCGTGAGCGCGCGCACGTGCGCTTGCGCCACGAGGCCTGGGAGACGACGAACGCCTGGACATTCGGACATCGTGTCCACGAGACAGCCGCGGATCGCCCCCGTCTCCGGGGAACGGCATTGACCTCAAGCTCAAGGACAGGATCCCGCCCTGCTCCAGGCAGAAGAACTCCGGGAGGACCGTTCATGCTTGGTCAGGGCCAGAAGGCGGCGACGGTGAGCACGAGCCACATGGCGAGGGCGATGCCGACCTTGCTCATGGTGCCGACCACCCGCCCTACGGTGGCCCCGAACGCGGGCTTCATCGAGCCCCGCACCGTCGATTCCTTCACGCTGAGCTCACCCACGATCGCCCCCACGAACGTGCCCAGGATCGCTCCCAGCAGG
>JBFIZG010000642.1:0-1583 GCA_041604955.1 Gemmatimonadales bacterium
CCATCTTCAGCAGACCGTTGAACGTCCAGTCCCCGGTGACGGTCTCGTTTGCACTGCCGTCCGTGAACGGCATCTGGTTCAGGTCGCCGAACTTCACGATGAAGTCGTCGCTGAAGTCGGAGAACAGGATCCGGTCCGATCCCTGCATCGTCCCCGTCCCCGTACCATCGAACGCTGCGGCGATCAGGGCGTCCGATCCGCCGCCGCCAACCGAGCCCCGGTACTCCACGGCCACGGTAACCGCGCCCGCCGTGGGGGTGATTTGTAGGCCACTCCCGGTAGCGCCCGTGACGGTGGCCTCGTTGACCGAAGTCACGACGCCGTTGGTAATCGTGATGTCGTCCACATACAGGTGGCGCCAACGGATTCCGGTCGTGCCCAGGTCTCTGAGCGAGTCCGTGTCGGGAACGAAGTGAAGCGTAGTCTCCAGGTTGCCGGAGGCATTGGCCGTGAGGCCGATCAGGTTGGCGCTGTCCGCCGCGTTCCTCCAGACGATCTGGCCGGTGTTCTCTAGGCGAACATCGCCCGCCGTCGCGGGGCTCGTCGAAGCGCCGATGGTGACGTAGTTCGTGACCTCTACGACGTCTGTGAATACGTTCGCCCACCGGGCGCCGCTCGACCCGATGTCGCCCGTGCTGTCGGCGTGCGTGAGGATGTCACCCGCGAGCGTGATGTCCGACGTGTTGAACCAGGAGGAGCCGTCGTATTCCAGGTGCTGATACGAGGACGCCGCCGCGATGACGACGTCCGAGAGGTCGTCGAGCGCGCCCGCGCCCCCGGCCCCGGACGTCGAGTTGATCCACTGCGTCGAAGCGGCGTCGTAGACCAGGTGGTCGCCGTCCTGGACGGTCGTGATCGTGACGTCCGTGAGGTCGTCCAGGGAGTCCGCGCCCGCAGTGGACGTCACGGTGATGGTCGCCTCCCCGTCCGTGGACACCGCGAACGTGACGTTGGTGCTACCAGCCCTCAGGGCGTGGGCCGCGATGCCCCCATCGGAGGTGGCCGCGTTGAGTACGCGAGCGCCCACGTTTCCGCCAGCGCCGATTGGGATCGCGTGAATTCGGAAGACCGGGTTTGGGTTTACGCCGGGCCCGTTGTATCCGTCGGTGGCACCGAACGGCTGTAGTGTGATGAGGGGTCCGCTCGACGTTTCCGTGCTGCCGAACGAAGCGAAATTGGTGAAGTTCTGCGTGAACACGTCGCCAGAACTGGTGTGAAACGCCTTCCACACGCGGTCGCCGCCGGGGGTGTCACTCGAATCGATCTGGAGTATGTGGGTGAGCGGCACTCCGGGCGTGACGTTCAGGGCATAGTTGTCGCTCCGGTCGAGCAAGGGGAGGCCACTACTGGCGGCGTTGTTCCAGTTGTAGTTCACCCAGATCGACTTGGTGTTGGGCCCAGGCTCCAACTCAATCGCATACTTCCAGTGCTGCTCGTTGGCCTCGGTCGACGCGATCGGATAGGACCACTGGGTGAGCACATTGACGTACACACCCTCTAGGCCACCCCCGCCACCTGGATACGACAGCCACTGGGTGTACTGGCCCGCAGGCTTGCCTCGGGCCCGGATGCGCGTCCGGTGC
>JBFIZG010000643.1:0-1578 GCA_041604955.1 Gemmatimonadales bacterium
ATGCGGGATCTGATGAGTCGGCTCAAGTTGACGGTGAACGAGCGTAAAACGCGCGTTTGCACTCTGCCCGAGGAGACGTTCGACTTTCTGGGTTACACGATCGGTCGCTGCTACTCCTGGAAGACTGGCCGTGCCTTCTTGGGCACGCGCCCGTCCCGGAAGGCGGTTCGCCGGGTCATGCGCGCGATTAGCGACCTGACCGGGCGTCGCTGGCTGCTGACCGATGTCGAGACCCGGGTGGAACGCCTCAACCGGCTCCTGCTCGGTTGGGCGAACTACTTCTGCCTGGGTCCGGTCAGCACCGCTTATGCGGTCGTTGACCAACAGGCCCGAAGAAGGCTGCGCCAGTGGTTGCGGCGAAAGCACAAAGTGCCGGGTCGGGGGACGTCATGCTACCCCGACGACTACCTGCACGAGAAGCTGGGCCTGGTTCAGCTTCGCGGTCGACGTCGTGACTTTCCGCGGGCGAACGCGTGAGTCCCTGTCCGGAAGCCGGATGCGGGAAAACTGCACGTCCGGTTTGATGAGCGGGAGGTGGAAACGAAGTATGGAGCGGCTCGTGAGGCACCGGCAATCGAAAGAGCCGGCAACAGATAGGCCGTTCCTACCCTACCGCGCCACCTCTCGACTCCACTGGACGGTTCAGCGCCCAGAAAAAGGGAAATCGGCATCCGGCAGGAGTCCCGTTCCACCGCACCGGGGAGAGTGTCTCGTTCATCTATTCGACCGGAAGAATCGAAACATCCGCAACGGGTCTTATCCTGGGCCTCCTGCTTACTGGCTTCAGACCACACCCTTCAGCGGTGAAGTAAGAGCGCATCTGTTTCCACTCACCAAACTGGAAAAGGCCAACCTCCAGGGGACAGATCGTCCAAGATGCTTGACTGCGACGGTCACGCCCGCGGTGTCGGCGTCGGATCGCATGGAGTGGCTACTGCATTCGAATTCGGCTCAGCGTCCAGGGCAATGACGGCTCGCCGTCGGGCCCGGCGCCGATTTCAGGCGGCTGCGGCACGGTCGGATCCGTGGGATCAGGGCAAGCTCCACCTGGGCAGTCCCAAAGCGAGAAGGAGTAAACTGCCGTAGCGGTGTCGAAGCCAGGGCCGTCCAGGTTTATGCCGAAGCGGAGACGGTTCAGCCACACCGGATCTCCCGTGTAGTAATCGTAGGCGATGAGAAACATCAAACCCTCGAACCCGTCCCCCGCACGATGCCATATCCCTTGAAAGTGGCTCGTGGTTCGGCGGCCCGGTAGAGGGCCAGGAAACAAGAGCGTGCCCTCGTCGACGATTCTCACGAGAGACACCGTGCCGCCCGCATGGGCATTGAGGAATCCCGTGATGGCACCCCCGGGGACGGGAACCGTGAAGTACCACAACCCCACCAGGTTGTTGCCTTTGCTTTGACTCTGGGCGTGCAGCGCACCGTGCGGCGGCAAGCGGAAGGCGAGCAGAAACACTGCCGCTGCCACGAGGAATAGGACTGCCATTCTGGGTCTTGCCATTATCCACCTCCGTGGTCGGTCCGTTGGAATGAACGTTGAGCGAACACTGGGACGAACCCTTCCCAGGTAATCCG
>JBFIZG010000644.1:0-1576 GCA_041604955.1 Gemmatimonadales bacterium
CAGGTGACGGCGTTGATCTGGGCCGGTCTGTTGTACGAGGATCCCGACGTGACGGTGGATGACGTGGGCGAGTGGGTGGACATGGGGAACCTGGGTCGCGTGACCGACGCGTTCATGCAGGCGTTGAGCGAGCAGAACCGGGGAGAGATCGACGCGGACCCTACCAAGGCGACCCCATCGGCTGGGGACGGCTCCACGAGTTAGCGTATGGGTATCTGGGGCTCTTACCGTGGGAACTGGATGCGTTGACGCTGGGGGAAGTGGGCGATCTCGTCCGGGCGAAGAACTGGATACGGCAACAGGAACAGCCTGCCCCGGCCATGAGTCGGTCGCAGGCTGTTGGTGAATTATGGAAGCGGATCGAGGCGAAACGGCGTAACTGATGGCGAATATCGGCGAAGTCACCGCGGTTCTCCGAGCCCGGACCGAGCAGTTCACCGCTCCGGTGGCCAAGGCATCGGCGAGCCTCAACGCGCTCCGTGGGGAATTTGCCACCACGCGGACGCAGATCGAGGCGGCACAGACCCGACTGGCGCAGGTGGCGACGACCACCACGGCGGTGGGGGTGAGTGCCGGGAAAGCGCGGCAGGGGATCGGGACGATGCGGTCGGCGTTGGGGAGTCTCACGGCCCGGCTGGTCGGGGTGAACGGCACGATGGGGACGTTCCTCGGGGCGGTGGGCCAGTTCGCCTTCGGGAACGCGGCGACGCTCGGCATCATCGCGGGGATCGGGGCGATGGCCTTCGCGTTCCGGAACCTCGGCAAAGCGGCACGGGAGGCGCAGGAAGAGTTCGACGAGATGTTGCGCCGGGCCGAACGGAATATGACGAAGTTCGGCCGGGTCGGGTTGACGAATCAGCTCGCCTTCCTCCGGCTGGAACAGCAACGGCTGTCGCAGGAACTCCTGGCGGCGACGGCCCCGACCGTCACGGGTGGGCTAGTCAGCCCCCGTGCCCGTGACATCGGGCAGCAGTTGGACCGGATCATTGCGACGATCCATCAGTACGAGGCGGCGTTACGCGGACTCGATACGGCCGCCAAGCCGGTGGCGGAGACGATGCGCGAGCTGTCGGTGGCGTCCGAGCGGTTTGGTGAGACGATGCGGCAGGCAGGGGAAGAGGTGTTGGCGAAGGTCGGGATCGGCGTCATGCGGAGTGTGCAGACCGAAGCGGAGAAATACGCCGAGAAGGTGAACGAGATCACCCTGGCGCTCCAGTTGGGCAACATCTCGCAAGGCCAGTACGAGGAGACGTTGCGCCGATTGCACGCGGAGTTCAACCAGACGGCGACGGCCGCGGAACGGGCGGCGGTCAACATCCAGGCCATCCAGTTCGCTGTCGAGTCGTTGATCAACCGGCTGATCCACGGGGGCGGGTTCAGTATCCTGGGTGCCTTGAGCGGGGCGATCTTCGGGTTCCTGCAAGGCGGGCCGTGGGGCGCGTTTGCTGGTGGAGTTGGTGGAGGATTTGGCGTGTCTGGATTGGGTGGTTTGCCGAACCCCTTTGCTACACCAGGTGGTGGAACACCTGCGAATGTCATCCCATTCCACGGCGGCGCCACAGCCGTGATCAAGATG
>JBFIZG010000645.1:0-1573 GCA_041604955.1 Gemmatimonadales bacterium
ATCGCCAGACACTCTACCGTGACTGCGCCGGGAACCTCGAACACGCAAGCCATGTGCTTGCCGTAGGATACCGTGCGATCCTTGCAGAAGGTCGGCAGGTTGAGGTTGCCGTCAGGTGTGACAAAGGTGGCCGACCGCCCGGACTGCGTGATTGTCCAGAAATACTGGATCTCATGAAATGCCCGGTTGTGGGGATCAACTGCCGTTGGCGTGCGGTCTGTCACCGCGGCACCCGTCACCGATGCCTCGAAGTAAACACCGGTCGGCGCTACGAGCCGCCCGTCCGTCCGCGTTGCCGTCACCGTGACGCTGATCACGTCGCTGCCCGTCGGGGTTGGATGCCCGCCAGCGGGTCCTCCCGGTGTCGTAAACGTGGTGTCAACTGTCAAATCAAGCATCACAGCGTTCCAGTCAGATAGTTGTCCGCCCGGAAGTCGGTGTTGTTCGTCGTCGAGAACTTCGCCAGACCTATTCCTCCATTGCTGCCGCTTGCATGGGACGTGTCCGTGCGGCTTATTCGCTCGGTGCCACCCACGTACCCTCGCAGGGTAGTGCCCTGTACCTCGAAGCGGAACTTGTAGGGCAGGCCGGGCGTGCCTAGACCGACACCAGAGCCAAGCTGAGACTCAGTCCCGCCAACGTTCTTCTTCATGATGATCGTCCCCGCACCGTTGGGATTGATGTGGCACCGATACCAGTTGCTCGCGTCCGTGATGCGCAGGAAAAGCATGATTTCCTGAGAATTCACGGCCTGCGTTATGTCCAGTTCACAATACTGATCGTTTCCGCTGAGGGTCGGTTCGAACCTGACGAACCGGAAGGCGTTGGTTGAGCCAGAGAACTCAATTTGATTGCTCACGACTTGGAACCCGGAGCCGCCGCCGAAGGTATTGAAGACCGTCCAGTCGGCGCTAACGTCGAGGTTTTCGTTGGCTCGGTTGAAATTATCTCCGAGGCTCGCGGCGGCCGTGGTGAACCCGTCCGCGCTCGACACGTTCGACTGGTTGGTCGCGGCGTCCTCGTGCATGTAGTGGATCCAGTAGGCCGTCGACGCGGTAAGCCCGCTCGGGGCCGGGGAGAGTGTCTGCGTGCCGGTAGCACTCACCGCCTGCGACCCGCTCCATGCCGCCGCCGTGCTGGTGTGATCCTGCCCTGCCTTGACCTGTGCCGCGCTCGGGCTGGTGGCCGAGGTCGTCACCACTGCGTAAAGCGTGCCGTTCCCTTCGTCGGTGTCGACCGAGCCCGTTGCGGCGGTCTGGCCGTTGGCGTTGTCGACCGGGTTTGTCAGGACCGGCGCGGTCACGTCCGAGGCAACGGTGGTGAAGTTCCAGAGCGTGTCCGACGCATTGACCGCGACCGGGTTGCCCGAGGCGTCCTTGACCGCCCCCGCGCTCCACTCGACGTTATGGGCGGCGCTGTTCTGCATGTTGGCGCCAGGGTTGATCGTCACGTCCGTGCCCGACACCGAGATCGTGCCGCCGCCGTCGCCCGTCCCCGCGTCGGTGTCGAATGTCTCCACCAGGGTCACGCCCCGGTAGAGGTAGAACTCCCCGGTGGACGCGAAGACGTTCTC
>JBFIZG010000646.1:0-1566 GCA_041604955.1 Gemmatimonadales bacterium
GCATGCCCTCGACCACGTCGAGCTCGCTCTCCAGCCCGGAGCCGTCCTCCACGGTGATCACGCCCTCCTTACCCACCTTCTGCATCGCTTCGGCGATGAGGTCGCCGATGGACGCGTCCGCGTTGGCGGAGATGGTGCCGACCTGGGCGATAGCCTTGTCGTCGGAGATGGGCACGGACAGCTTCTGCAGGTGCGCGACGGCGCTGACCACGGCCTGGTCGATACCGCGTTTCAGGTCCATCGGATCCATGCCCGCCGCGACGGACTTCAACCCCTCGCGGACTATCGCCTGAGCGAGGACGGTGGCAGTGGTGGTGCCGTCGCCGGCCACGTCCGATGTCTTGGATGCAACCTCCTTCAGCATCTGGGCGCCCATGTTCTCGAACTTGTTCTCGAGCTCGATCTCCTTGGCGACGGAGACACCGTCCTTGGTGACCGTAGGGGCGCCCCAGCTCCTTTCCAGGATCACGTTGCGGCCCTTGGGGCCGAGGGTCACCTTGACCGCGTTGGCCAAGGTATTCACCCCGACCACCATGCGATGGCGGGCCTCTTCTGCGAAATGCACTTCTTTCGCACTCATTGTCCGTACACTCCTGAATTGACTCTCTTGAATTCGATTCCCATGACGCCGATTAGTCGATTACCGCCATCACGTCGTCTTCGCGCAGCACGAGCAGTTCCTGATCTCCGAGCTTCACCTCGGTGCCCGAGAACTTGCCGAACAGCACCTTGTCGCCCACCTTGACGTCAAGTCCGCGTACTGCGCCATCCTCGAGGATTCTTCCGTTGCCCACTGCGATAACATTGCCCCGGATAGGCTTCTCGGTGGCTGTATCGGGGATTACGATACCCCCGGTCGACGTCCGGTCCTCCTCCTGACGCTCGACGAGGATACGGTCGTGCAAGGGCCGAATGTTGGGCTTCTTCTTTGCCATGACTATTAGCTCCTGACTTGATATCGTTTCTTGACTGCGCGAAACCTACGCTCCGCCTGCGAGCCGAATTTGATGGCCCCTACCGGCCGTCGTAGAACTACCCGATTGGCCACGCGCGATCGCGTGAGCGATGATTTTCGTGTTCTTTTCCATCAATCAGGTCGTACCTTCGGCTTAGGCCGCGTCGCAGGCAGATTCATCGCTCTTAACCTTATGTACAGTAGCATTCCCGTGCTACGGACTTCCGTGCGCCAGCGTACTTTGGACGAAGGCGCGGACGGTTAAGCGGTTGCCCATTCACCCGCCGGTTTCGGACTCGCGCGGATGATGCTCTTGGGAACACCGATGTTGCCCAGCACGATTCGAAAGGCGGTCTCGAAACCCACTGATTTGATGCGAATCTTGATAAGCTGGTTGGGTAGATCGGACTCGTGCTCCCGGCACGCGGCCTCGGTCGGGAAAGTTCATCGCGACGCTCTCGCCGGGATCACCGACAGGACTTCGATACGATGATTGGACAGAGCGCTGACCTCCCGCCCGCGATTGCCGACCGCTTCACCATACCCTTCGCGCGATTACTCGAGATCAAAGTCGCGACTGGTGTCATGTTGTTCGTTGCGACCATCGCCGC
>JBFIZG010000647.1:0-1566 GCA_041604955.1 Gemmatimonadales bacterium
ATTGGGGCGCGGGGCGTGCGAAGGCAAAGATGAGGACGGCGGCGATCGCAACGAACAAGAGGCCGATCGCCCACGTATTGACGAGCCGACGCTTTCGCCGCGACACGTTGCCCACCACGCACTCACTCGATGGCGGCGGACGTGACGGTGATCGTCGTCTTGTCCTCCGAAATCACCGTAATAGGTGATGTCAGACCTGACTCTTCTCCGAATAGGAAGTTGAGTAAGAACTGATCGAACTTGCGATACAGCAACTTCGCGTGCACGTGCAGATTGATCTCCGATCGCCGCGGTGCAGCGAAGCTGTAGGTGGCTTGATCGGAGAAGCCCGGGAACAGCGAACGTCGATACCGCACGCCGACCATCTCCCAGAGGTTGTGTCGATCGATCAGGTTACCGTATTGGTCGACGGGTTCGGCTTTGAACATGAACGAGCCCGGCTTGATGAAGTGCCGATCATCTCGCGTCCCGGATTCGAAGACGATGTTCCCGTCATCGTCGGTCACGATCAGCTCGACCCACGCTTGAATAATGTCCAACGGGCCCGTGGGGAAATCGTGTCCCACCTTGTTGTTGGTGACGAGGGCTTGCAGTTGGACAGTTCCGCCAGGGCGAACCGCTGCCGGCGCACGCAGTTCCACGGGGATGGCCGGTCCGGCTTGCCATTTATGCGCGATCTCCGGGATCTCGATGTTTCCTCGGAGCCACTGCTCCGTCAGATCGACCTGCTCCTGTGCGCCCTCGAGCTCGAGCGCCAGTGGCATGAATTGGTTGCCGGCCAAGAACCGGTGGCTCCGGTGCTTGCGATCTCGCGGCGAACGATTGTAGTCCGCCGCATCCCCGCTCGAGGGGTCAGTTGACGCCAGCAGCGGCATGTGACACTCGCGGCATTCGATCGTCTTGGTTGGATCACCAGGCTCGTTCCAGCGGCTCTTTCGCCAATTGTCGAATTGGTTCTGGAGTTGTACCCAGCCGACCTGGTTGATCTCTTCATCGATGAACTGCTTATGACAAGCCGCACAAAACTCCGGGCTCTTGAAGAGTCGATGTTCGAGTGACTCCACATGATGCCGCGGATATGACCGGATCAAGAAGTCCCTCAAGAACCGAGCAGCGCTGCCGTCACGCAATTCGAACATGTACCGTTCCGGCTGGCTCATGACGTATGCCGCGTTTCCCTGGACGTCCGTTTCCTTGATCGCATGACATGCGAGGCAGGAAACGCCCTCCTGGTACCCTGACAGATTGGTCAAGTTGTCTGTGAAGACGTTCTTCGTTCCGGAGAACAAGGAAATCGGATCGTGACACCCGCCACAGTACCGCGTCGTTTCTGCGCCGTTCTGCTCCGCCATGACATTCTGGACTTTTTGAAACGCCACGTCCATGGCGGACCAGCGATGCGCGCTGACCTTCCACTCTTCCAGAATCTCGACGTGACACCCTGAGGTGCCGCATGACTCTGATCCCGCCAGCGATCGGGCGTCGAGGGCGCCACCAGTTGTCGTCGTCGCAAGGCTCGGTGCGAACGGCCGGTCGGGGCCGTACAAGTAGCCGTAGTCATCCGGC
>JBFIZG010000648.1:0-1565 GCA_041604955.1 Gemmatimonadales bacterium
CCGTCCACCCCCTCCCAGATCCATAAATCGGAGGTCCGGACGTCGCGAACGGCTCCCTGCCCGATGATCTCGACGCGACGGCTCACGTTCCGATGCGTGATCGAAAGTGTTTGGTACGCGACGTGCCCGGGCGCAACCGCCATCACGGTGTAGTCACCGGCCTTCTGTGCGACGAACCGACCCCGCTGGTCGATTTCCGCAGGCGGAGACTGGGCAACGACCGAATCCTCGGGATCCGCCACCAAGGTGAATGTGACGGGCGCGTCCTCGATCCGGCGCCCGTTTGCATCCAGCGCCGCTGCCGAGAAACGGACGACGTCGCCGGTTCGCCCCGAATCGGCGCTCGCACTGAGCGTCAGCGTGCGGATGGGATTGGCCACTACGCGATAGCGATGCTCACCCGTCACTCCTTCAGCCGTCGCCATTAGACTGACCGATCCGTCTTGATGCGCCGTCATCAGGCCAATCCGGTTCACCGTTGCCACGGCGGGATCGCTGGTTTCCCAGCGGATGGCGACGTCGCGACGCTCGTCGCCCGACGCGTCCATGACGGTTGCCTCGTGCCGAACAGTCGCCCCGACGAAGAACCGATCGCCGGCGGCTTGAACGATCACCCGCTCCACCGGCGGATACGTCACGGACACCATCGCCGAATCCCGAAGCCCCTGCACCCCCCTCACGATCGCATAAACCTTGTAGTCCCCGCCTTTCAGCGCCGCCACGGCACCGTCGCGAATCGAAACACTGAGTTTGCGACGTGCTCCCGGGGCAAAGTAGAACACCGGCACATCCATGACGTTGCCGTTCTCGTCGTAGACGGTCGCCGCAAGTTGTCCTGACTCTCCAACTTCGAGCGCCATCGTGGAGGGTGAGAGTGCGATGCGCGTCGGCGTCTGGGCGTGCACGGGGACTGGGACCGTCGAAAACCCGATCGTGAGGCCAAGTGCCAGCGCGACCGTAGCCGCGCCGTGTCTAATTGCAATCATCTACTACCTCGGTTGCTGACGTCTGAAGGTTCGTGAAAAATCCCGAACGTGTAAACTTACCGGGCAGTTGTGCGACTGGCCACCACATCACTGCTCGTCCTGCGACGGTCCATACACCCCGGGGACCCGCAAACCGGCTTGGCGCATCAACACGGTCATTTGACCGCGATGGTGAATTTCGTGACACAGCAGTACGAAGAGAAAACTCCCCTTCGACCATTCCATGTCGTAGGCCTCGAAGGTTTCGCGCAGTGCGCTGTCGGTCCACTGCGAAACCACGGCATCGCCCAGCCCTCGCGCAGCCGCTTGGTAGGCGGACGCAATCGCCGCCGCCGTCGCGGGTTGTGCGGCCTCGTGGGTTGGGGCGTCGTAGCTCAGCCCGGTCTTCGCGGCAAGCTCTCTCTGAGCAGTGGTGAGGTGCCACGCTATCTGCCCAAGGTCCCGGTGCCCCGGCGCCACGGATTGACGCAGCGAGTCATTGGTGAGCGCACGCAGCACACGCAGGGTTTGGCCGGATTCATGTGTCCAGATCTTGGAGAAGTGGCGTACGGTTTTGAACACGGGTGCTCCCGGATGTGC
>JBFIZG010000649.1:0-1559 GCA_041604955.1 Gemmatimonadales bacterium
CGATCGCCACCGCCTTGTACTGATGACGAGCGTCCGCCGCGAGCTTCGCGTGTACCGCACCGGGATCGATGCCTTCCCGCCAGTCACCGTCGACCATGTCGACGTTCAGCCCCAAGCGTTCCGCGACGCGCCCCCAGCTATGCGCAAAGAACCCATGATTGAACATGAGCACGCGGTCACCCGGCGACAGCGTGTTCACCAGCGCGGCCTCCCAGCCGCCACTTGCCGACCCGGGATAGACGACGACGTGTCCCTCGGTGCGGAAGATCCCTTGGAGGCCGCGTAAAACGTGCTGCGTGAGTTCCGCAAACGCCGGTCCACGATGATCGATCGTGGGCCGGGCCATCGCGCGGAGAATGCGATCGGGAACGTTTGTCGGTCCCGGTAGCTGGAGGAAATGTCGGCCTGGCATGCTTATCCTCGATCGGTCCCACTGTTACCTTGAGTCCGTTCCAGAATCGAAACGGTGCCTCAATAGGAACCGGCCAGCGACAGATGTCAATTTGAGACGCCGCGCATGACGATCTCCCGAGGATCACGTGTCCCACTCTGAAGTTGCCATCGGTGATCGCAGGCTCGCCGCACGCCTTCGAAAGGCTGTAGAGGGTGAGGTCCTGTTCGACCGCTTCAGCCGCGGGCGGTACAGCACCGATGCTTCGATTTACCAGATCGAGCCGATCGGCGTGCTGATCCCCCGGACCAAAGCCGATGTCATCGCTGCGCTCGCCATTGCGAGCGAAGAGGGCGTGCCTGTTCTGCCTCGGGGCGCCGGCACGTCACAGGCGGGTCAGACCGTCGGGCGGGCACTGGTGATTGATACGAGTAAGCACCTGACGCGCATCGGTGACATCGACGCTGAAACCAATACGGTGCGGGTCGAGCCCGGTGTTGTGCTGGATCGCCTGAACCGGCACCTCGAAGCGAGAGGTCTGTTTTTCCCAGTCGACGTCGCAACGGCCGGCCAAGCGACCATCGGGGGCATGGCGGGAAACAACAGCGCAGGGGCACGGTCGATCCGCTATGGCATCATGGCCGACAACGTCCGTTCGATTGACGGTGTGCTTGCCGACGGGACCGAACTGCATTTTGGATATACTCCTCCGGCGTTGGCGAACCTATCCGACGACTCTCACAATCAACGGTATCGCGACCTGGTGACGCGTGTCCGTTCACTCTACGCCCGGGAACGCGACGAGCTGGACGCCCACGTTCCACGCCTTCTTCGCAACGTGGCCGGGTACAACCTCCACCGTGTTTCTCTCGACGGCCACAACATGGCCGAGCTGCTCATCGGCTCCGAAGGAACGCTTGCGTTTTTTACGGAAATCGAACTCGCCCTTGCGCCCCTGCCGGCCAGTCGCGCCCTTGGCGTGTGTCACTTCCCGGACCTGCGCTCCGCGATGGACAGCGTCCGGCACATTGTCGAACTGAACCCAACGGCCGTCGAACTCATTGACCGTACGCTGCTCGATCTCGCGCGTGAGAACGCGGCTTTTTCACACGCCCTGTCGAGCTTCATTCAGGGTGCACCAAACGCCGTTCTCTTGGTGGAGTTTTCC
>JBFIZG010000650.1:0-1558 GCA_041604955.1 Gemmatimonadales bacterium
AACGTCCAACGTTCAACATTCAACGTTCAACGCCGAACGCTCAATGTCCAACGTTCACCGCCCACTCCGCCCAGACGGTCAAGGACGATGACGGACGGTCACGGACGACGCAGGATGCAGGAGGTTGAATGTTGGACGTTGAACGTTGAGTCCCCGCTCAATCGCGACCGCTTGATAAAAGAAAAGGCCCCGCTTCCGTCGTGAAAGCGGGGCCTCGCTACGATAACGCGGGGACGCCTAGAAGTGCACCTGCACGCCCATGTTGAACCGCCGCTGGAGTCCAAAGAAGACCTCCGCATCATCCGCATCATGGTCGTCGTCGAACCCGTTGAACGGTGAGTTATCGAGGGCGTCGATAATGTGCTCATCGTCCAGCAGGTTGTACACGTGCAGGAACAGCGTCGCGCGCTGTGCAAAGCGCACGGTCTGGGGCAGCGTGTACGAGAAATGCGCATCGAGCACCGTGTAGCCCGGCACCCGCCAACTCTGTGCCCGATCGGCCGGATCCGTTCGGTCGATCGGATCGAACGCGGCCCAGTGCCGGCCGAACGCCTTGCCGACGATTTGGGCAAACAGCCCTTCGACGGGGAATACACCCACGGCCGCGGCGGCCTGCAACTGCGGTGCGTCACCGACCTTGAGGTTCTTCACGTAGAAATTGTAGTTCTGCGTGGCGGCGTTGCGGGCATCCGGTCGATACGTGCCGGCTACGTCGTCCGTATACTCCCAGTTTGCGAGCGCTCCGCTCAGGTCAATGCGGACGAGATTGGAGATCTGGAAGTTTGCTTCAGCCTCGATGCCCATGTGCACCGCATCGAGACCCAATAAACTGATGAGCGCGTCGTCACCAGCCTCTGTGACAACACTGCGGACCACGCTCCGGTCGTTCCACCGTGTGTAATACATGTTCACACGAGCCCCGACCGACCGGTCGAGCGAGCGGTAGTCGAGACCGCCCTCAAACGCGAGGAATTTCTCGTTCTGTGGGTCGGGGTTGGTCTCGCCGCCAACATCGTCAATGACGCCGTCGAAGATCGGCACCTTTGAGACGAATCCGGCATTGAGGTAGACGCCAACTTCGTCGTTCACGTTCACGAGACCGCCACCCTTCAACTGGAAGCCATAGATGTTGTCGGGGTTGCTCGTGAGGGGGTTCCCGGTGCCGTCATCGCGGAAATGGTTGACGTAGCTGTAGTCGATCATCGATACACCGGTCATGCCAAAGACGGTGACCTCACTCGTCGAGTATTCGGCCTGCGCGAAACCACCGAGCCAATCGACGGTATTGGTGAAATCATACGCGATCTTATCGCCAAGACCGCGCCGCTGCTCAGCGGCCGTCCAAAAATCGCTGCTGGTGTCCATGACGTAGTCTGCACCCAGCAGGTCCCGAACCTCGCGATAGTGATCGATTTCGGCCGTCCGCCAGTCTACTCCGAATTCCAGCGTGACGGGGTCAGAGACTTCCACGGCGAGCTTCGACACCGCCCCGATGGTCCACTGATTGTTTCGGCTGTTCCGGAGGATGCCTCTCGCTTCGCCGGCGAGCTTGGGATTG
>JBFIZG010000651.1:0-1556 GCA_041604955.1 Gemmatimonadales bacterium
GCCGGCGCCGCCAAGTGTTACGACTGTCACGGCACGCACAACATCTTGCCGATCGAAGATCTCGGTTCGATGCTCAGTCGGGACAACATCGTCGATACGTGCGGTCAATGCCACGAAGGCGCGCACCGTCGATTCGCTGGATACCTCACTCACGCGACGCACCACGACGCCGACAAGTACCCGTTCCTGTTCTGGACCTTCTGGGCGATGACGACGCTGCTGGTCGGCACGTTGACGTTTGCGATGTTCCACGTCTTGGCATGGATGTGGAGGCTTTGGCGGACGCCGGGCGAATGGAAACGCGCTAAGCCGGCCAGGCATGGCAAGGTGTACCGGCGGTTCACCTCCTTCCAGCGCATGCTCCACATGGTCATGTTGTTGAGCTTCTTCACGCTCGCGATCACCGGCATGGTGCTGAAGTTCTCGTATACCGGTTGGGCCCAGTTCACCGCTTCGGTCATCGGCGGTTTTGTGACTACGGGTGTCCTGCACCGCATCGGGGCGATCGCCCTGATCGGGATTTTTGCGGTTCACCTTTGGGACGTGAGACGCCAGAAGCACCGCTCGGGCAGGAGCTGGCGACAGGTTATCTTTGGCGCCGACTCCCTGGTGTTCAACAGGAACGATGTGACCGAGTTGATTGGGTCGATCAAGTGGTTCTTGGGGTTCGGACCGCGCCCGCGTTACGGGCGGTACACGTACTGGGAGAAGTTCGACTACTTCGCGGTCTTTTGGGGGATGATCGTCATCGGCATATCAGGTCTCATGCTCTGGTTTCCGGAGTTGTTCACCTACATTCTGCCGGGTCAGTCGATCAACATCGCGACGATCATCCACAGCGATGAAGCGTTACTGGCGGTGGCCTTTATCTTCACCGTCCACTTCTTCAACACACACTTCCGATTGGATAAGTTCCCTATGGACCCGGTCATTTTTACCGGGCGAGTCACAGTCGATGAACTGAAGCACGACAAGCCGAGGGAGTATGAAGAGCTCGTTGCCACGGGGAAACTGGAGGAGCGTTTGGTTGATCCGTACCCCGAAAATGTGGAACGGGGATTCAAGATCTTCGGTTTTGTTGCTCTCGCTGTTGGATTGACGTTGATCTTTCTGATCGTTTTTACAATGCTGTTCGGTTACCGCTAGGAGGAGAGGATGAAAGGTCACTGGTTAGCAGGGGTTGCCCTCGCCCTGACGGTGCTGCTGGGTCCCGAATGCCTGATGGCCCAGGGGTATCGCGGCGAGTTGCGGGTCGCAGGGAGCTTCCTCGAGCTGCGCGGTTTGGAACGCGACAGCCTCCCCGAAGGAGCGGTCGCCGGCAATGATATCCGTCGTATCCTGGAGGACGGGACGGTCGTGAGCTGCATTCCCGGCGAGTTCTGTTACTGGTTCGCGTCTGCGGACGAGGAGGAATCGATCCATCTGGTCCGGCTCCGCTCGCTGCCACCCGGCGACGACGATCTTGTCGTCCGCCGGCTGGAAGGCCACTGCCAGGGCGTGATCCTCGCCGCCGAGATCGGTCGCGAGACGCCCGTCTCCATTGAAGACTCCGTAGC
>JBFIZG010000652.1:0-1553 GCA_041604955.1 Gemmatimonadales bacterium
CCAGGAGCGCAGACACTGGGAACGCTACGCGGGAACCGATCTCGTGGACCGAACCCTCGTCATCGTCGGCGTCGGAACAATCGGCCGGAAGGTCGCCCGCATCGCCAGGACACTAGGCATGACCGTAGTAGGCGTGAAGCGGAGTCCTGGCGCGAGCGACCCGGCATCACTCAATCTGCACGAGCTCTACGGCCCCACTGCCCTCCCTGAGGTGTTGCCACGCGCCGAGTATCTCGTCTTACTGACGCCTCACACCGACGAAACAGAGAATCTGATTGGCGCACCCGAGCTGGCATTGCTGCCCCGGGGCGCGATCGTAATCAACATCGCGCGTGGCGCGGTCATTGATCAAGCCGCCTTGATCGCGTCACTCGAGTCAGGCCATTTGGGCGGCGCAGCGCTGGATGTGTTCGAAGAGGAACCCCTACCCCAATCGAGCCCCCTGTGGGAGATGCCAAACGTGTTGGTCAGTCCCCATTCGGGGAGCACGAGTGACCGCGAAAACGGGCGTATCACAACGCTCTTCTGCGAAAACCTCAGGCGGTACCTCGATGGCAAACCGTTGCACAACGTGTTGGATACGGAGAGGATGTACTAACGCCGGGAGCCGGGGTCGAAGTTCGGTGTTCGGAGTCGGCGTTCGATCTTCGATGTTGGACGTTGGACCTTGGATGTTGGATGTTGGATGTTGGATGTTGAACGTTCCGCCGCAGGCGGCAGGTTCCGATGTGGTAGCAGGGCGTTGGACCCCTGTCGCTCTCTCGCGTCCGCGGGCTACCTTCTGACTCATGCACATCCCACCAAAGGTCGCCCTCGCCGCGACCGCCGTCCTGTTTTCCGCGTGCAGTTCCACCCAAGCGCCGCCAAGCTCCACTGTCGCCACGATACGGGTGCTGCCCGATGACGTGCCGCTGCTATCCAAAGGTCAGGAAATTCAACTCAACGTCGTCGTCACGACCACTACGGGCGGTACGCTCGCCAGTCCATCGGTCAGCTGGTCGTCCAGCGACGCGGCCGTAGCCAGCGTCACCGGTGGCGGCCTGCTGAGAGGCCTCGCTGACGGCAGCGCCACCATCACCGCGTCGTTGGAGGGGCGCGTGGGGAGCCAGTCGTTTCGGATTGTCGACCTCACCGGGACCTGGACAGGAGGTGAGCCGCCCGACACGGTGAACTACGTCCTCGTGCAAACCGGTACGTCGGTAGCCGGAACGTTTCAATCGCGTCAGGGCTTTCCCCCAATAACCAATATCCTGACCGGCTCCCTGTCGGGGACGCTGCAATTTGAGAGCTACGACCACACGTTAACGCTCACCACCGAGAACGGATGCGAGCTGACGATTACCGGCACCCACGCGGTCGGCGTTCAGCTCACGGGTGACCTGGTGCTTGTCCCCGCCGGCCGGGGAACTCTCAGCTCGAGTAATTGTGCGATCATGGGAACGATCGACTTCGCCACATTGCGACGTTGAAGGAAGTCACCGAACTCGTTCAAGAGCCTCAGCCGCAAGGACACTGGAACGTGACCGCGTCTTTGCCCGGCAAGAACGCTGACC
>JBFIZG010000653.1:0-1548 GCA_041604955.1 Gemmatimonadales bacterium
ATCAAGGCGTTGGTCGCCCAGTCGCAAAAGCGCTCGGCTGTGTTCGATCTACTCACCAACCCGACCAACGTCACCGTCGAGGTCAAGTAGCCGGCAGAGCGTTAATTCGACGGCAACTTCGTGTACGCGACGACCGTCATCATCGGGGCCGGTCATGCCGGCCTCGCCATGAGCCGCTGCCTCACCCAGCGCTCCATCGACCATGTGGCCCTGGAGCGCGGCGAGGTGGCGAACTCGTGGAAGCGCGAGCGATGGGACTCGCTGCGGTTGCTCACGCCCAACTGGCAGAGCCGGCTGCCGGGCTACGGCTATCAAGGTGACGACCCGGACGGTTTCCGCAGCATGCCGGAGACCATCGCTTTCATCGAGCGCTACGCCCAAGTCATCTCGGCGCCGGTTCAACCCCACACCAACGTCACCTCGCTGGTTCGCAACGATGACGGCTACGAGCTTGTCACCGGTGAAGGCAACTGGCACTGCCGCTGCGTGGTGATCGCCACCGGGGCGTGCAACATCCCGACGGTTCCAACCCTTGCCGAGAGCGTCCCGCCTGACATCGCCACGTTCACGCCGATGGAATACCGCAATCCGGAGCAGATCGAGAAAGGCGGTGTGCTGGTGGTGGGCGCATCGGCGACGGGAACCCAGATTGCCGACGAGCTTCAACGATCGGGGCGACCCGTGACCCTGGCGGTGGGCGAGCACGTGCGCGCGCCCCGGGTCTACCGCGGCAAGGACATCGAGTGGTGGATGGACAAAGCGGGCGTTCTCGACGAACGCTACGACGAGGTGGACGACATCGTGCGCGCCCGCAACCTGCCCTCGCTGCAGCTTGCGGGTCACCCCGATCGCCGCACGGTGGATCTCAACGCGTTGACAGACATCGGCGTGAAGCTGGTCGGCCGCCTGGCCGGGATCCGCGAGGGCAAGGCGCAGTTCTCGGGTGGCCTGCGCAACAAGTGCGAGCTGGCCGACCTCAAGATGAACCGGCTGCTGAATACCATCGACGAGTGGGCGACAAGCAACGGCCTGGATGAAGAGGTGGATCCTTTGCAGCGGTTCGAGCCCACCCGGGTCGATGCATCGCCGCCGCTCGGACTGGACTTAAGAAGTGGCGCAATCCGAACCATCATCTGGGCCACCGGATTTCGGCCCGACTTTTCCTGGCTTCACCTCCCGGTTCTCGATCGCAAAGGCCGCATCCGCCACGACGGCGGCATCGTCGATTCACCGGGCTTGTACGTGATGGGCATGCAATTTTTACGACGCCGGAAGTCCGCCCTCATCGACGGCGCCGGCGCCGATGCGCGTGACCTGAGCACTCACCTGGCGTCGTACCTGGACAATCCTGACGCTACGCAATACTCATGAAGTCGTAATCTGCGAAGCAAAATGGAGCCGAGGCCGTTAGATTAATTACTCTCCTATAATATTTCGGCCCCGGCTGCTTTTTTTCTGATTTTCACTGAGCGGATTGAGCCAGCTTGCACTCTAGAACGCCGGCTTGGCCAGTTACCTCGTCGACCTCCTGTAGCTGAGATCGTGCCG
>JBFIZG010000654.1:0-1529 GCA_041604955.1 Gemmatimonadales bacterium
GGCAATACTCGGTGAGAATGACGGGGCGAGTTGCGCAGCCGGCGGAAGTGGACTGCCGTCAAACCGATCGCCTTGGTTCACAAACACCATATGGTCAAACATCGTCACTTCGAGGACCGAGGCCCGGCTGAGCGTGGGGCCAAAGACATGGCTCAACGTCGCATCTGCGTATTCGGCGAAGTTGGACACGCTCCGTTGAACGGCGGGGATCCCTCGCATGAGGGACGCGAGACCGGCGAGCGGAGCGAGATCCTGTAATCTCGGATCGAATCGCGCGGTCACGACGTCGAATCTGCCATTCCCATCGAAATCCGCGAAATAGACCCGGAGGGGTTGTGCGGCACTCGCCTCGAGCTTGGTGTTGCGACCCCAACTGGTCGCGACGAGGTCGAGCCGGCCGTCGCCGTTCAGGTCACCGGTCGTCACCCCATTCCACTGGCTGGTGTACGGTCCAAGTCCCCATTCCTCGGTCGCATCGGAAAACTGACCGGATTCGTTGCGCAGCAGTGTTAGGCGACCCCATTCGAGTGCGAGCACGAGATCTTGGTCGCCGTCTTCGTCAAAGTCTGAGAACACCGCGCTCGAGACGAGGCCGATCCGTTGCAGGATGTGGGTATTCCGATCGTCAGGTGTGAAACGGCCATCTTGGTTCAGCAACAGGCGCGACGAGGCGGCCGCTGGGTACTGGGCGGGGAGCACCCGGCCCCCTACGAACAGGTCGAGATCTCCATCTCCGTCGTAGTCGGCCACCGCCAGCGGCCCCGTGCTGCTCAGGTCGCCCGGTACCGCTTCTGATACTCGCGGGACGAGGGTACGCTCGGACGCGGCGGCCGCACCAAAGTCCAGCCGTTCAACCGACGCGGCTGCCACCGCGGCCGCAGGGCTCTCCGCTTCGTAATTCATGATGCCCAACAACAGCGCGGACCCTCCGGACTGGTCGGGAATGCCGAGGATCGTTGTCTGATCCAGGGGAGCGGCATTCGTCCTCAACCGGACGGGTGTCAGCGTGCCCCCATCGTTACGATAGAACGCCAACCGACCGCCCTGCCCCGCGGTGATAAAGAGGTCCTCATCTCCATCCCGATCGACGTCGTACCAGGTAATACCTGGGCCGAGCCGGCTCACGCTGTTGGGCAGTAATGGCTGACGGCGGAAGTCGTCGTACTCGGATTCAACGTGCGTGTGGTTCAGTTCCGTCGAAACATCGGTGAAGTACGGGGTGCCGGGTGTTTCCGTTGGAACACGTTCGATCATGGGAACCGTGTCTCCGCTGAGGGCACCTGCCTCGTCTATCTCGTACAGGCGGTTTGCCGCGGCAGGGGAGACGGAACTCCATTGGCCGGAGCGCCAGCGGACAAAGATGCTGAGCGAGTCGGCATCACCAGTGGCGAATGTGTAGACCGGATCGGAGCTCGAGACATACGTTCCCCCGACGGTCACTTCTTTACTCTGGATCGGCACAGGACCACCGCGCACGTAGATTTTGGCGCCGATCCCTTGGGTGTTGGGTGCCAGACCGCGCAGGCGGA
>JBFIZG010000655.1:0-1513 GCA_041604955.1 Gemmatimonadales bacterium
CAGGTGCGGCCCAGAGTGATCACAAAACGGGATGGATTCGGCCTGGCTCTGACAGTGCGATTCTGACCAGCCACGCGCTGCTCGATAGCCGATGGTGTTGGGTACCAGTCATCACATTTCTCGGAATGGTCATCCTATTCAGTTGCCTGGACGGAGACTGTATCGAGACATATTGACCTCCTTTGAGGGCACAAGGTGCTCCTAGTTCAACTGCGGCTTACCGCCAACCACCAGCGCGTAGTCCACCAACGGCGCTCGCCCCCAACTCACCGCGAATCTCACGCGACCGTGTGTCCCTACGTCACGGACAATGGGACGCCCAACCTCGACCTTGGTGCCGTCGTGAAGGGAAACTGACGGTAGCCTCGTACGCGGCCGGCACTGCAGTTTTGCATCCAATTCGTTGATATTGATGATGGACGCCAGGCCGACCCCGCGCGAGCGAAACCACCCCAAGGAGGCACATCAGTCGTCATGACCAACGTCGCAAGGCACCTTTCGTCAGCCCGCGCACAGGCCTTCCTCGAGTCCGTCGAAAGCCCCAAGTACGAGCGTCACAACGTCAACGGCCTCAAACCGTTCCTGGACGAGCGTGTACCGGACGACATGCGTGGGTTCTACACGCCCGAAGAACTCGACGCGCTCCGCAGCCTGAAAGGCACCGAGCGGGACGTCGAGGCGCGCATGCCGGTCAAGATGACGCGGCACTACTTCGACATGGCGGTGAAGAGCCCGCCGCTCCGACGCCTGGTGAAGGCGAGCCCCGACGAAACGCGAAGCCTCGCGGGTGCGGAGGACCCCGGGTACCAGATGGACTACAGCCCGGTCGAGGGGCTGCTCCACAAGTACGAGATGGGGCTGCTGTACGTCACGTCGACGTGTTCGGCTCACTGCCGGTTCTGCTACCGCGAGGAGTTGATCGGCCGCAAGGACATCGAACGCCAGGACGGGACCGTCGCCAAGAAAGGCCTGGCCCGGATCGAGGACGTCGCGGCCTACGTCCGGGAGTTCAACCGAATCGTGGACGCGAACGGTGGCCTGCACCCGGAATCAGGCCGCGAGCGCCTGCGCGAGATGCTGTTGTCGGGCGGCGATCCGATGGTGCTGCCGAATCGGAAGATCGCGGAATGGCTCTCGGCCCTCGCCGAGGCGGGTATCGAGTCGATACGGATCGGGACCAAGGAAATGGCGTTCTTCCCGGATCGGTTCGACAACACCTTCCTGGACATGCTCGCGAACTTCCACACGACGTATCCCGACGTGGGGATTCGTGTCATGATTCACTTCAATCACCCCGATGAGTTCCTCGTCAGGGATCCGGACGGCGGCTACGTCGAGAACCCGAACGGGTCGCTCAAGTGGAACGACTCGGCGAAACGCGCGATGGAGGGTCTCAAGGGTCTCGGGTGGATGAGTGTCGAGAATCAGTCTCCCATCATCAAGGGCATCAACGATGACCCCGACGCGCTACGCATCATGCAGCGAGCCATCAAACGGGTCGGCGCCGAAAACC
>JBFIZG010000656.1:0-1509 GCA_041604955.1 Gemmatimonadales bacterium
CCGCTCCCGTCACCGGACCCCGCCACGGGCGTCAACAGAGAGACGCTCTACAAGCAGGGCATACGCTTTGACCAGTTTCTCCACCAGGCCGTGGAGCGTCGCGAGATGTGGCTTCAGAACTACGAACGGGCAACGGTGCCAGATCGGATTCTCAAACGGGCGCGCGCGGTCCCCGGGCAGTGGTATCTCCTGGTCGTCGCCGAAGATTGGTGCAGCGATTCGGCCAATACGATCCCGTACCTCGCCCGGTTGGTGGGTGCCGTTGGCAGACTGGAAATGCGTATCATCGATTCCGACGTTGGACGCACCGTCATGGACGATCATCGAACGCCCGACGGCCGGGCGGCAACACCAACAGTGGTGCTACTGGACGCGAATTTCGATGAGGTGGGCTGTTTCATCGAGCGTCCGCGCGAGCTCCAAGAGTGGGCTCTGGAACACCGCGAAGAGTTGGACGATGAGGAGTTTCTTCGAAGCAAATTTGCGTGGTACGATCGCGATTCAGGTGTTCAGACGATGAGTGAGGTCGTCGAACTCCTGGAAGCCGGCGCGTCGGGATCAAAAGGTTGTTGAGAGGACTTGATTACTCGATTCACGTTGCACGGAAACCTCGGAGGCCGGAATGAATAAGATCACATCACTGTGTCTCGTCGGTGTTGGGCTTGTCATGGGCGCATCAGCCGGACAGGCCCAAAGTTCCCCAGCGGACTTCCGTGACGAATTTTTGGATCATTTTGAGCGGTCGAGCCAGAAGATTGTCTCGCTCGCCGAAGCGATGCCGGAACGGCTCTACACGTGGAGCCCAGGGAATGACGTGATGTCCGTGGCACAGGTGTACATGCACATCGCGCGCTACAATTACATGTATCTCGAAGACAATCTCGGCGTCGCGGCGCCGAAGGACATTGACCTGTCAACGATCGAAAGCATCACGACCAAATCACGTGTGATTCCGCTGTTGCGGAGTTCGGTCGATCACGTCCGGCAGGCCACAAAGCGGATGACGTCGGACGATCTGACGTCCACGACCCGTCTCTACGGACGCCAAGTGGCGGAGTGGGCGGTACTGTTTCAGTTGTTGGCCCACATGAACGAGCATGTCGGCCAATCCGTGGCCTATGCGCGCTCCAACGGAATCGTGCCACCGTGGTCGTCGTAGACGCGTAAACCAGCGACCGAAAACAGAAGGGGGCCGTATCGTCGGCCCCCTCTGCGTACGTGGCGTTCGAGAGAACGCTCAACGTCCATCAGTCACCGTCCGACCCTATTCGGTCGGCGGCGCGTCAAGCACGAAGTCCACATATGGTGGCGACACCGGTGCGGAACCCGGTGGCAGGCCTGCCGGCATCGGTTCGCCGGCTGGACCAAGCATCTTCAGATAGCGGTAGATCGCCCGCAGATCGGATTCATGCATCGACCGGACGTTGATCCAGGGCATCGGCGGACGGTCGTTGCGTGTCCGGAGCATTGTTACCCATTGATCCTCGGACACCCCCTGGACGGTGAGTC
>JBFIZG010000657.1:0-1505 GCA_041604955.1 Gemmatimonadales bacterium
AACCGTCGGTACCGCTCTCGAGTGGCAAACCGATGAGGCATTACGGCATCTCGCCGACTGCGATCGTTGCCGTGAACGGTTACAGGAATTGTCGGTGATTCACCACGCATTCACAGTAAGTCTCCAACCGGCGCCGACGTTTACAGACGCTGTGATGCGGTCTCTGCGGCAAGGGGCGCAAAGCCATGTCGAAGCAAATCGGCGCTTTGGGCTACTGACACTGGTCAACACCGTGCTCGCCGCGGCGACCGCATTCTTCGCGGTTGCGCTCTTGAGTGCCGAGCGGGTGGCGGAACCACGCGGAGTGGTGCTCGTTCTTGCAGCGGCCATCGTGGCGGCGGGAACATTATGGTGGAACTGGGTACACGCCGAGCCGGGAGCCGGTCATTCACCGTCGCCATCCGGACAGCCCGAATGACGTGTGGCCACGAAACCCAGAAGTCTCTGGGATTCCGGGTTAGTTTTGTATTGTCACGAACGGAGTCGCTCGTGCGGCAACTCGGAACAGTGTTTGGTATCCTGATCGTCGGTTGGATGATGGCCAGTACGGCAGCATTGGATGGGGCCACGGCACTCCGTCCGGTCGACGCCGCTCGGCAGGTCGTTCGCCCAACGCCAAGAAGTGGGTTCGGACTGGTGTACGACGACCAAAACGATCGGCTCGTGATGTTTGGAGGGTCTGACGCCAACTGGGAGCGGATCTCGGACACGTGGACCGGGGATGGAACGACGTGGGAACAGGTCGATGCGGTAGGTCCCTCTCCGCGCCTCGATCCCCAGATGACCTACGACACCCGCAGAGGCCGGGTCGTGCTCTTTGGAGGGTCGGGCGCCGAGGGCCGACTCGGTGACACGTGGGAATTCGACGGCTCCCAGTGGGAACGCCGCTCCAACGTTGGGCCGGCCCCGCGAGCGCGTGGAGCAATGGCCTATGATCCGGAGCGAGGCGTGTCCGTGCTGTTCGGTGGAAGCGTGGGTAGATCGCAGAGCTCGGGTGAAACGTTTGAATGGGATGGCGACCGCTGGACTCGGGTCGCGGGAGAGGGCCCGAGCCCGCGCGGAGCGCACGCGATGGCGTATCACGCCGGACGGCGTACCGTCGTTCTGTTCGGCGGCTATTCCTCGACAACCGAAAGCGATCTGTGGGAATGGGACGGAAATGCCTGGCGTCGTCTGCCCAATGATGGGGCTCCGCCACGCCTCCACCTTGCTATGGGGTACGATCGATCACGGGACCGTCTCGTGATCTTCGGTGGGTTCGGCACGAACCGTACGGGAGATACTTGGGAGTGGGATGGTCAGGGATGGCGTCAAGTGTCGGCTGACGGCCCGCCGGCGCGGGCGGAGCACGAGGGAGTGTTCATGCCGGGTCACGGGTTCTTGATCTTTGGCGGTATCGTCGGGCAAGGGATGTCCCTAGAGGAGCGGATCAAGGCAAACGACGTGTGGGTGTGGGACGGCACGTCCTGGACGGATCTCACTGTACCGAACTAGCGGACCGCTAC
>JBFIZG010000658.1:0-1505 GCA_041604955.1 Gemmatimonadales bacterium
CGGTCGTGCTTGACGTCGTGCGCGAGGTACACGGTCGCCATGCCGCCGGCGCCCAGCTCGCGTTCAATCGCGTAACGGTCCGCAAGCGCGGTGGTGAGTCGGTCAGGTGAATTGGTCATACGAGCTAACGGACGGTCGCCATACCTACCGGGCCAGATGAAAGGATCGGAAACACGACTCTGCGGTCAGTACGAGTCACACGAATAAGCGCCACAGAGGACTCTGAGAAAAAAAGAGGCCACTGAGGTGGTGCTGGTGGTTTCAGGTCACCCTCAGTGCTCTCTGTGAACTCGCATTCTCACTCGGTGTTCTCTGTGGCAAAGCGCATGCTGCGGCTATGGTCTCGACGCGCCCGCCACGGCCGGCAACTCTTTTCGCGGCGCCCAGTCCGCCCACGAGCCATCATAGAACTTCGCGTCGTAACCAAGGTGACGCGAGATCAAATAGGTGTAACTCGCACGCATACCGATCTGACAGTAGCTCACCACGATGCCGTCCGTGGATGCGCCGGCCTCGTCAAACCGTTGCTGCACCTGCGCCAATGGTTTGAGGCGTGGCTCATCCTCCGACAAAAGGAGATCCTCCCAGTAGAGATTGTATGCCCCCGGAATGTGGCCGCCGCGGGCGTTTCGTCCGACCCGCTCGCCCGTGTACTCGTTCACCGGTCTCGCATCAATCAACGTCACGCCGGGCTCGTGGAGTCGGGCCATGACCTGGTCGGCCGTCAGCAGCATATCATCCTGTACGTTGGGCTCGAACGTTCCACGGTATCCGTGTGTGGGCTTGGTCACGGTCGGCCGGTCTTCGCGATCCCACATCTCCATCCCTCCGTCCAACACCGACGTCTTTTCGCGATGGCCGAGATACTCCAGCGTCATGAACACGCGCGCAGCGAGATGGGCGCTCCCGGATCCGTACACCACGACGTGTTTGTCGTTCGAAACGCCGGCGGCACGAAACGTCTCGACCAACTCCTCAACCGGTGGAATCTCGATCGGCAGCCCGTTGATCGTCTTTGCGACGGCATGGTAGTCCAGGAGACGAGCGCCGGGGATGAGTTCATCGGGCACATTGTCGTGCCCCATCGCAACGTGCAACACAACCACCGCCGGATCGTCGAGGTGCTCTGCCAGCCATGCGGTGGAGACCAACACGCCCGGATGCTCCTGTGAATTGATCGGTGAGGCAAGTACAGCGACAACGGCAAGCCCGGCGAGGTTGGAAACGACGTTCGAGCGCATGATCAGCCTCCAAGAAGAGTGCGGCGTCGGAGCCGGTGACAATCTACACGGTTTGGACATGGGGGTTGCAAACCCGTGCAGAGACGGTATGCGCGCCCTCATTCCTCGTTTCCCGTCGCCGGTTCCATGTCGTCGGCCAGGTACAACTCGGCGACGCGAAGCCCGAGACGCTCCGGGACAATCTCACTCATGTTGCAACACACCCAAGTGGAAAAACGCGGCGCGGGATACCGCACGTAATACGCTTTGAACCCCATGAACGAG